>ONMG01000254.1 GCA_900318855.1 uncultured Prevotella sp. | reverse complement strand
TCGCGCATCAGAGCCTCTTCCACCTGGTTCTGAATGTCTTCAACCTTTATTCCATCTGTTAGTTGTAAGTGGCTGAGAATCTTGGAGACTACGGACAAATCCGTAGCTTCGTCTACTGCTGTGAATGCCTTGATGATGGCATTCATAATCTTGTCTAATGAGAATCTCTCCTTCTTGCCGTTACGCTTTGTAATAGTAAATCTTTGAATATCCATCGTTCGTATATTGGTTTATTATTGACTGAATTGGGTAACTTTCTAAGTGATATTATGAGATAAGTTTTCTATTATGGATAACTTCACCTGCTGAATCTGCATGCAAAGTTACTAAATTAGTTTGGTTCATAGGCTGAATTTCACAAAAAATTGCTCAGAAAATACGGCAGCTACGTGTGCCGCAGTCAGGCTATAGGGAGGATGGAGAGAAGAATAAAATATTGAGAACAGGGATGATGCCACCCCTGAAAACACAGGGGTGGCTTACGAAATAAGCCGGAACAAAGGGAAGAACTACTCTTCTATTTCAGAGAGACTCCGTGCAAAGTTGCGCAAAAAGTTAGAGGTAGTTTCAACCGGTGCATAGGCCACATAGCGCATACTTCGGCGAAGATTACGGCGCATCGCCTTGGAGTTGTTCTTCACGAATCCGGTCTTGCTTTGTCTGAAATGCCATTCCTCGGCCGTGTCCTGTGCAGTATGCGTGAGACTGCGTAGCGTGAGTTTCCCGGCGGCGGGTTCAGTGCGTTGCACAAAGGGTATCTCATCTTGTTCAAAGTTGAACACTGCTATGAGGATGCTGCCTTCAAGTTGGGCGAATCGCTGGATGTGCAAATCACTCAACCAATTATCGAGCTTTACAAAGTCCACCTTGTCGCCTTTCATCCTTAAGAAGCTGCCTATTTCAAGTATTCCTCTCAAGGAGATACCCGAATTTAGAATGCAGTCCAGGTTCTTCACAATAAGATCGAGTAGTTGAAGTGCCTCCAACGAGGTGTCGATAGCGTGGCGCTCGGAGGTACGTATGTGATGCAGACGTCGGTTCAAGAACCGGTTGCTCAGTGTCGATTCCTCATGGAACGCCTTTCGCTCGGCTTCCTCGTTCGCGTCAGCTGCTGTGAGAAGCTCTTGAAAGATAACTTTGGGTATCACCTGTCCCTCGTCATACTGATGATTGCGAATTCCCTTGGCAGCGATGCCCAGCACGTGCTGTGATTCCAGCATTTTAATGAGGCGGTGCCACTTGAAAAGCGACATGGGCTCAAGGGTGACATACTCATTGAGTGCCCCCGAGCGTAACAGACGGAAAAAGTTTCGCTTGATGATATCCATAGACTTATCAACTATAGCGTTTCGGATAACGTAATATCACTGCGAGCACGGCCGCGATGCCGATGGCAAACGGATAATAGAGATAGGGCATTATCTGTACGGGATTGAGACTGGCGAGTCCGGCAGCCATTAGCAACTGCGCGCCATAGGGTATGATGCCCTGCATGGCACAGGAGAAGGTATCCAGAATGCTGGCAGCCTTCCGGTTGTCAACCCCGTATCGGTCGCCTATCTGCTTTGCAATCCCTCCTACGGTAATGATGGCCACGGTGTTATTGGCCGTACAGATGTCCACGACGGCAACGAGGAAACCAATGGCGAGTTCGGCACCGCGCTTACCGTGCACATGCTGGGTGAGGCGTTGGATGACAAAGTCGATGCCCCCATTTTCGCGTACAATCTCCAAGAGTCCTCCGGCCAGCATCGTGATGATGATGAGCTCGCCCATGGAGAGGATGCCGTCTCCCATCGCCTTAAACCACCCGAACAGATCGTAGGTGCCTGAGGATATGCCGAGGATGCCCGTGAGAATGAGACCTAAGGTGAGGACAGCCATAACGTTCATTCCGCATATAGCAGTGACGAGTACCGCCACATAGGGAAGGACTTTCAGAAACGATATCTCACCGACATGTGCGGGCGAATGCATGCCGGCACCCATGAAGATGTAGAGGATGAGTATCACAAGAGCAGCAGGAGCCACGATGAAGAGGTTCACCCGGAACTTGTCGCTCATCTTGCAGCCCTGTGTACTGGTGGCCACAACGGTGGTGTCGGAGATAAACGAGAGGTTGTCGCCGAAGAACGCGCCACCGGTGACAACGCCTACCATCAGTGCCACATTAGCCCCGGTTTGGGTGGCAATGCCAGCTGCAATGGGGGCTAAGGCCACGATGGTGCCCACACTGGTGCCTATCGACAGCGAGATGAAACAGGCCGTGATAAAGAGACCGGCCAGGAGAACATTACCCGGAAGCGCATAAAGCGTGAGGTTCACGGTGGCATCGATGCTGCCCATCACCTTGGCTGCATTGGCAAAGGCACCGGCAAGGACGAATATCCACAGCATGAGCATCATATTCTCGGTGCCCGCACCACGACTGAAAGCCGCAATACGCCGGCTTAGCGGATAGCCACCCGACACAGCAATGGCATAGATGCTCGAAATCAGGAACGCCACCGTGATGGGCACCTTATAGAAGTCATGCGCGATGATGGAGACAACAAGATAGAGCCCGATGAAGAGCAAGAGCGGACTCAAGGCAAACAGCCCCCGCCGAGTGGAAATCCGTTTGCCCGACGACTGACCTGCGGCTGTAACGGCCTCGCCACTTTCTGCTTGAGTTACCCCAGTCGGCCGCACAGCTCCATTTGTACTTTCTCTGTCATCGATATCCATCTGACAACTAACAGATTATAATGTTAATATTCATCGTTTACTTCCTTCAGTATTCGTTTAAAGCTGAGTCCGGCGGTAGAAGTCTATATTCTCCTTCGTCAGTAGCTCTATGGGCATATAGTTCACGGGGTCTACCTTTCGCTTGAGTACGATGGCCTTGAAGAGTGCGTCGACACTGCTATAGCCTTGCTGATAGGCATGCTGGGCGATCAGGAAGGAGATGCTCCCCTGGCGGATGCACTCCACATTCTTTGCCACCATGTCGTAGCCCATTATCTGGATGTCGCGCCGGTTGGTGCGTAACAGGAAGGTGCCGACAACGTGCGCTTTTGAGCCCAGTGTAATGCAGTTGTGCACGTCAGGGTGGGCCGTAAAGAACTTCTCCAGCATCTCGTCGTACTCTTTCCGGCTCGATTCGTAGGGCAGATCAAGCTCCTCTATTGTGATTTCTGGGAAATGGTCGCGCATGTAATGCCGGAATCCCACTTCGCGGTTCATCTGCTGCTTACTCGTCACCTGCCCATCCTTGGTCCGCTTCACGAGCAATATCTCTTTATCCTGACTGGCAATGAGCATCAGCATCCTCGCAGCAAAGTAGCCGCTGCTGAAAGAGTCCTGACCAAAGAAGGCCAACGGGCGAAGGTCGGGCATATAGGAGTCGAGCATCACAAACGGAATGTGGCGCTCGTGCATCTGATCGGTGAAAGTACGGGTCGTCTCCAAATCGGCCGGCACCACAACCACGCCATCGGGATTGGCTTCCAGACATTGTGTGGCTGCTGCGATGAAAGCCTCCTTGTTGAAACGCTTATAATACAGAAACTTCACGTCGATGTGGAAGTCGCGCCGCGTTTCCATAGCCTTGCGGGCACCATCCTCTATCTCGTCCCAATAGGCCTCGTATTCATGCTCGGGGATAACCATATAAAAGAGGTAGGAGCGGTTGTAGGCCAAAGCGCTGGCATACACATTGGGTTGATAGTTCATCTCCATAAGAGCTGCCTCCACCTTCTTGCGCGCCGGCGCCGATACGTTCGGACGATTATGAAGCACTCTGTCAACGGTTCCCACCGAAACACCCGCCTTCTCGGCGATATCCTTAATACGAATCTTTTCTTTCATGTCCTTGACTTACCTTAAACTTGCTTTACACCTATATGCTCTAATCTTCTGCAAAATTAATAAAAAAGCGATGATTGTGCGCACGCACAGCACCTTTTTTTGACATGCTGTGCATTTTTTCCCTTGAAGTGCGCCGGGTATTAGCCAAAAATAGAGTAACTTTGTCACTACGATGAAACAAAAGAGCATCTACTCTCGCATCCTTATCCTATGGCTGGGCCTGCTGACACTGGCCTTTGTGGGCTGCACGCCTGCGTCGAAACAGGAAGTCGACGACCTCAACAGGAAGGCTTACGACTGGCACTACCGCAACCTCGACAGTGTTGCTGTGTTTGCCCGCCGTGCTTTGGCTCTATCCGATGATTATAGCAGCGGTAAAGCCGAGGCACTCAACAACCTGGCCTTTGCCTATATTGGCCGTATGGAATACGACCAGGCCTCCCGTTTGCTCAAGCAGGTGCGAAAAGAAGCTGACAACCAAGTGGAGCTGCTCATCGCCGACATTCAGATGATGCGCCTCTGTCAGAGACGCTCCTATAATAAGGACTTCTACGACTATCAGCTGTCGGCCAGTCGGCGTATTCACCGCATAGAGGAAGAGGCCAGCCTGCTTGACGCCCATCAGCAGTGCCGAATGATTTATGCCCGTACGGAGTTTGACATCGTGGCCTCCACCTATTTCTATTATGTCGGTCTGACCAAACAGTCAGTAGATGCGCTGGCCGACATCGATCCGCAAGGCGACATCGAGCGCGACACGGCCCAGACCCTGAACTATCTCTACAATGTAGGTTCGGGCGGCATCATCTCGGGTAAGACGCGCAAAGAGGTGCTGCAGACCGAGTTCGATTACCTCATACGCTGCTACCAGATGTCGATCGACCATGGATATGTCTATTGGGAAGCCAACTCCATGCAGAGTCTCAGCGAACACCTTGAGAATGCCGCCGACCGTGATTGGCTCATCCGCAACAATAGGGCTGCCATCGCATTTCTCAATGTCGACAATCTGCCCGACTCTCTGCTGGCCGGCAACCTGGCTCTGCGCTCACTTAACCTGTTCCGTAAGATGGGCGACGTCTATCAGACAGCTGGCTCCTACCGTACATTGGCCGAATGCTATTGGGAGGCCCGCGACTACCGCTCAGCGCTCAGCTGTCTTCAGAACGCACTGAACGATGACCCACGGATTCAGCGAGCCCCCGACCTGGTGGCCTCCATCCGCGAGCAGCTCTCACTGGCTTATTCGGCCATCAACGACAAGCCTGCCAGCGACTACAACCGCAACATCTACCTCGACATTCAGGAAAAGACCCGGCAGGACCGTCAGCTCGAGGCACGCGCCGCACAGCTCAATGCCTCCTCATCACAACTCAACATCATGATCGTTGCCGTGATGCTCACCATTGTCCTGGTAGTGGTCTTGCTTCTTTTCTTTGTCCACCTTCGCAAGAAAACCGACCGACAGCACCCCATCTCATCGCTCCTGGAGCCGCTGCATCGTTGGAAGACGGAGAACGACCGTCAGCTCCAGGAACACAAGGAGCACTGCACGGAAATCGACGAACAGCGGCAGATTGTAGAGAGCCACGTAGCCGAGAACCGCAAGCGCAATCTGGAGCAGCGGGCAAAGGTGGCCCTCGTCAACAGCATCATGCCCTTCATCGACCGTATGGTCAACGAGACCGACCACCTCTGCGCCAATCACGACGACCCGGAGTTGCGACGCGAGCGCTATCTCTATATCGGCGAGCTGGCAGACAAAATCAACGAATACAACGCTATCCTCACACAGTGGATTCACATGCGGCAGGGCCAGCTCAGCCTCAAGATTGAGAGTTTCCCGCTTCAGCCGCTCTTCGACCTTGTGAAGAAGGGCAGCATGGCCTTTCGGCTGAAAGGCATCCTCCTCACTGTCGATGCCACCCCTGCAGTGGTGAAGGCCGACCGCACGCTGACCCTCTTCATGATTAACACGCTCTCCGACAATGCCCGTAAGTTCACTCCCGTGGGAGGCAGCGTGCACATCAGTGCCGAGGAGAAAGAGGACTACGTCGAGATAGCTGTTGCCGACAGTGGCATGGGGATGACCGAGGAACAGCAAGTTCATCTGTTCGACCATAAGCCTATCGTTGACGACTCGGCCTCCGACGGTTCTGCTGTAGAGGGGCATCATGGCTTTGGCTTGATGAACTGCAAGGGTATCATCGAGAAATACCGCAAGATGAGTCAGATCTTTGCCGTCTGCTGCATCGGTGTTGAGAGTGCTCCGGGCCATGGCAGCCGCTTCTACTTCCGTCTGCCTAAGGGGCTCCGGAAGATGCGCACTTTCATGGTGGCGCTCACCTGTATGCTGGGGTTCGGTGCAAACGCGGCCCCGGTCCACCCGCTGCTCAGCAAGGCCGGCGCCTTTGCCGACAGTGCCTACTTTTGCAATGTGAATGGCCGTTATCTCCGCACACTCGATTTCGCCGACAGTTGCCGTCATTATCTCAATGCTTTCTATGTCTCGCAGAATCCAAGTCACCGCCGTCTTATGGTGGCCGAGAGCACCTCGACTGAAACGCCTGCCGAGATTGTCTGGCTTCGCAGCGGACTGAAGACCCGGTACAACGTAATCCTCGACATACGCAATGAGAGCGCCGTCGCCGCCCTGGCCCTCCACCGGTGGAGTCTCTACACCTATAATAACCAGGTCTACACACAACTCTTCCGTGAGCTCAGTGCCGACAGTTCGTTGGGCACCTACGTGGGCATGATGCAGAAGTCGGAAAGCAACAAGAACGTGGCCATCATCATCCTTGTTCTTATGCTGGCCCTCATCTTTCCGGCCTTCTATCTGCTCTATTACCGTCACCGTCTGTTCTATCAGTTCAGTGTCGACCGTATTGGCAGCATCAACAAGGTGCTGCTCAGCGAAGCCTCGGCACAGGATAAGCTCCAGCGCATCAACAAGCTTTGGACGGGCAACGGCCGCTCCGGCTACCCTCAGTTCGCCCAGCTCGACAGCATTGTCAGCGAGATCAAGGCGGCCCTCCAGGAGAGTATCGACGCCAGTAAGCAGCAGGCCCTTGACATTGAGCTTGCCGAGGACGCTCTCAGCCGGGCCAACTTCGAGAATGCCCGTCTGCACATCAGCAACAGCGTGCTTGATAACTGCCTCTCCACCTTGAAGCACGAGACCATGTACTATCCCTCACGCATCAAGCAGCTCATTGATGGCACCGACGATAATGTGGCGGCGCTGGCCGAGCTCGTGCATTATTATAAAGACCTCTACTCTCTGCTCAGCGCACAGGCTATGCGCCAGGTGGAGATTATGCCACGCACCGACCCGGCTACGGTGAGCTATATGCTGGAGCTCCTGCGCAGGCTCAATGGCGGCCGGAAACCCGCGCTGACGGAGGTCGACGGCGGTGGTTGCTACGTGCGCCTCTCGTTCACCATGGACGGCCTGCAGCTCACCCCGCAGCAGCGTCAGGCTCTCTTCACTCCGGAGACCGTCGACATCCAATGTCTGTTGCTCAAACAGCTGGTCCGCGAGATGGGCGAGGTGACCAATGCCCGAGGGTGCGGCATCGACGCTCTGGCCGACGAAGCAGGTCACACCATAATAGAAATCATAATCACTAAGCAAATATGGACAAGTTTAAAGTAATCATCGTTGAGGATGTCCCATTGGAACTCAAAGGCACCGAGGGCATCTTTCGCAACGAAATCCCGGAGGCTCAGATTATAGGCACGGCTGAGAATGAGACGGCCTACTGGCGTCTTATCAAGAAGGAGCTTCCCGACCTCGTACTGCTCGACCTGGGCCTGGGAGGCTCCACCACCGTGGGTGTCGAGATTTGCCGTCAGACGAAGGAGAGCTATCCGCAGCTCAAGGTGCTCATCTTCACGGGCGAGATTCTTAATGAGAAACTATGGGTCGACGTGCTCGACGCCGGCTGCGACGGCATTATACTCAAGAGCGGTGAGCTGCTCACGCGAGGTGACGTGGCCAGTGTGATGAGCGGCAAGCGAATGGTGTTCAACCAGCCCATCCTCGAGAAGATAGTGGAGCGCTTCAAACAGAGTGTCAACAACCAAATCATGCGGCAGGAGGCTCTCGTCAACTACGAAATCGACGAGTACGACGAGCGCTTCCTCCGTCATCTGGCCCTGGGCTACACCAAGGAGCAGATAACCAACCTCCGGGGGATGCCCTTCGGTGTGAAGAGTCTGGAGAAGCGTCAAAACGAACTCGTGCAGAAACTCTTTCCCGACGGTAATGGCGGTGTTGGCGTTAATGCCACGCGTCTTGTGGTGAGGGCACTGCAACTGCGCATTCTGGACCTCGACAATCTGCAGCCGGATGAGGAATAAGTGGGTGGCCTTCACGGCTTTGAGCCTGGCGCTGGTGCAGTTGGCGGTCATCCTCGTGTCGTGGATAGCCAGTGCTGCCCTGCCCTTTTCCAATGTGCGCTCCTTGCTCGGCAGTGAGGGCATACGGTGGTTTTTCGGTCATTTCACCGACAATCTGCTATCGCCATTGCTCGTGTGGCTGCTCGTGCTTAGCATAGCCTTCGGAGCCTTGCAGAGCAGCGGCCTGCTCAGTGCAGTGAGAAACGTTCATGCGCTCAACATGCGCGAGAAGTTCGCCTTGCGCTTCGTGCTCGTCGAACTGCTGCTTTCGGTACTCGTCATGGTGCTGCTCTCGGCGCTGCCCCATGCCGTGCTCCTCAGCGTCACGGGCAGTCTCTTTCCGGGCAGCTTTTCGAACAGCCTCATCCCCTACATCGCCTTCACCTTGTGCACACTCGGAGTGAGCTACGGCATGCTGGCCGGGCGACTGAAGAGCATCACCGACGTGCTCCAGACGCTCAGCCGGGGTCTGTCGGCAGCGGCACCGCTCTTCCTCATCTATATCTTCGGACGGCAGCTCTACTGTTCGCTGCTGTTCGTGTTCACCTTGTAGGTGAGCAGTGCAAATAACTGGTGAGGTGGCGGGTGCCTGGCTGTTACACTATACCTTATTATATATATAGACAGAGAACTTTCATATGACTATCAGAACCCAACGGGCTTTCTATGCCTTACTGTGCGTGCTGGCAGTGCTGGTGCTGGCCGATGTGGGTGCCAGCTTCTTTATGCTCGACTATGCACTGAAGCCGGCCAACAAAGGGCGTGACATTCCGGCACGCTACAAAGGGCTCGTAGCCGATTATCCTTATCTTAAGCCGTGGGTCGACAGCCTGCGACAGCACCATGCGCTCCACGATACGACAGTGCTGGCCTCCGACGGCGACCATCATCATGCGGTCTATCTCCGTGCGCCCCACCCCACCAACCGGGTGGCTGTGGTGGTGCATGGCTACACCGACTGTTTTGTGATGATGCTGCCGATAGCCAAGATATATGCAGACATGGGCTACAACCTGCTTATCCCCGACCTCCACGGCAACGGACTCAGCGAGGGTGACCATCAGCAGATGGGATGGTTCGACCGCAAGGATGTGATGCAGTGGATGGCCATTGCCAACCAGCTTTTTGCCGACTCCGCTTCCACCACGCAGATGGTGGTCCACGGCTGGTCGATGGGAGCCGCGACCACGATGTGCGTAGCAGGCGAGCCGCTGCCCTCTTATGCCAAGTGCTTTGTCGAGGATTGTGGCTACACCAGCACGTGGGATGAGTTTGCGGGCCAGCTCAAGGAGCAGTTCTCGCTGCCCGAGTTTCCGCTCATGTACTCCACCTCCCTGCTCTGCCGCCTGCGCTATGGCTGGAGCTTCGGCCAGGCCTCGCCCCTGCGCCAGATAGCCCACTGCAAAGCTCCCATGCTCTTCATTCATGGCAGTGACGACGATTTCGTACCCACCCGGATGGTATATCCCCTCTTTAAGACCAAGCCGGGGCCAAAAGAACTGTGGGTGGCACAGGGCTCCAAACACGCCCGCAGCATCCACGACCATCCCAACGAATACACGGCAAAGGTAAGAGCCTTTGTCAGCAAATACATCAAGTAACGATTATGAACAACGAAAAAAAAGAGGGGACCACCCGGTCCCCCCACATCTCTCATCGGCCGAAGGTGAAGCTTACCGTGGTCGATCGCTTAGGTCCGCATCGATGCCATCATGGCCACGAAATCGGCGATTCTTGGGATTTCGACACCGAGCGGGGCTCGCTCTGCCCGATGGCTGCTCATGTGGCCTTCCCCTATGTCGACATTCTGCGCTATGGAGGCAAGCTGCCTGGCGGTGATGGTCGGTCGGTGTGCATCTGCTGCCCTGACGTCGATGTCATCAATGTGTTTCGGATAGAACTTGCATGAACTCGTCGCCCGTTATCGTCTCCTTCTTCAACAGGATGGCAGCGGCGGCGTCCATCTGAGCCTTGTGTTCCGAAATCATCTGCACAGCCTTCTCGTGAGCCTGCTTTATCACCCGGCTCACCTCGGCGTCAATCTGTCGGGCCGTCTCGTCCGAGCAGGTCAGACTTGAGTTGCCGCCGAGGTATTTGTTGCGCTGTTCCTCCAACTGCATCATACCGAACTTGTCGCTCATGCCGTAGGTGGTAATCATAGCGCGGGCCAATTGTGTAGCCTTCTCAATGTCGTTTGAGGCACCCGTGGTACAGGTGTTGCACATCACCTCCTCGGCAGCGCGGCCGCCCGTGAGGGTCACGATGCGGCCCAAAAGTTCCTCCTTGCTCATCAGGTGCTTCTCGGCTGCATCCACCTGCATGGTGTAGCCCAGGGCACCGCTGGTGCGAGGTACGATGGTTATCTTTTGTATCGGTGCCGAGTGGGTCTGCAGAGCAGCCACTAGGGCATGTCCGATTTCGTGATACGAGATGATGCGTTTCTCCTCGGGCGATATCACGGCGCCCTTCTTCTGCTCACCGGCTATCACGGTCTCTACACTCTCCTCTATATCTTCGGTGGTTACTTCGTGCTGACCCAGTCTGACGGCTCTCAGTGCGGCCTCGTTCACGATGTTGGCAATGTCGGCACCGCTCGAGCCAGCCGTGGCGCGGCCCACAGCATCCAGGTCGATGTCGCCATGCTTCACGTCGCGCAGATGAACCCTGAAGATGGCTTTGCGGCCTTCCAGATCGGGCAGTTCCATGATGATGCGACGGTCGAAGCGGCCAGGGCGCAACAAGGCTTTGTCCAAACTCTCCGGACGGTTGGTGGCTGCCAGTATCACCACGCCCTTGGTGGCATCGAAGCCGTCCATCTCGGTGAGCAGCTGATTCAGGGTCTGTTCGCGCTCATCGTTGCCGCCGGAGATGCCGGCCGCGGCGTCACGC
>ONMG01000281.1 GCA_900318855.1 uncultured Prevotella sp. | reverse complement strand
GGCTTCCCCCCTTGTCGGTTTCAGCCATCATGCTGGAGCGAGAGGCCGTGGCATACCTTGAGCGATACAGGCTGCGCCACATTGCCGGTTGGAAGATATTAGGAGATTAATTTAAACTCAGGGCAAAGGGGCTCTTGTCGGGGCTGCTGTACACAAACGTAGTTTTTCCTGTCTTGGTTATTGGGACACCCAAGTTGAATATATTATCAAAGAGTAATAGCACTTGCAATAGAAGTAAAGAAAATTATAGGCAGGCTTGACACCTTTGATGTGGTTCAGAAGTGATGGGGTAGCCGTCGAGCTTATTCGTAAAGCCCCCTGTCGCTTCAGAACCATAGCTCCGTTAGGGGCGCGGAGCCTGCTCGTGACCATTTTCCTTTTTCCCTGGGGGAAATGGCGAAACGATATGAACTATGGAGGGATACCGAGCTGTTAGATGTGAAACGGTACTCCAGCCTTCTATAACGCGTCCCCCAATATTTATGGCTGATTGATGTGTAAGACGAAGTTGTAGGAAAATAGACCTTACTCCTTCACCATTGTGTTTGTCATTCTTGCAGTGTTGGGAGACGCTTTGGCAGTCTGGAAACATAAGCGAGACGGGAGCACAGCGGTGCCACGATGCCGGCGATGACTTCTAGACCCGCGCGGTCAGCCTCGTTGAACTGAGAGTTGTGGATACCGGGCCAAAAGCTTATCCTCCAATTGAGCCAAATTGTCCATGAAATCAAGATTGTAGTCCACGGGAAGGAAAACCTCCGACTTGGGCATCTTGACACTGAGAATGCCGAGAACTGGTCGGAAAATAACGGGGAGCACCACATCACCGAAGGTGAATGTAAGTCGTCCTCCACGGTGCTCGTAGTCGCTCAGCTCTTGAAGAAATGTTTGCTTACTCATCTGTTCTGCTGTATGTTAGGCTGATGGGGGAGTGTCTTGATAGCTCAAGGTCTCCACTGCTTAGTGCCCTAAAGTGCCTTGGCCTGATGCTGTCTCGTCTGCTTTCCGCTGACGAATGCTCCATCCTCCCATCACAATAAGCCCCTTGCTGCAAAGTTAAGCTTAATTTCTGAATATCTCTATGCTCGGAGTAGCTTTTCTTTCAGGTACGACCCACTTTTTGTACTCCTTCGCTACACCAGCCTCGGAAGTTTCAGCTTTCTCCGCATCCGCATCTTCATTAGGTCCCCGATGGTTTTAATAGGCAGGCCCGCGTCTGACGGGTCCTCGCTTCAGCTTTTATCATTATTAACCAAAATAGTATGCAGTCGAGTTGGCCGTGAAGAGAATTCTTAGTACTTTTGCCCCTTGTAAACGAAACTGATTGAATAAAGAAATGAAAGCTTTTCTTGCTCACATTGCACTTTTCATCCTCCTTGCTTGTTCATCTCCCGCCATCTATGCTCAAGGCTCGAAGCCTGCTGGTCAGGCTCCTGACAGTGCGGTGGCGAATGCAGCTCTCGATACCGCGGGTGCTTCGTATGATGCCTCGGCCGATCTTCAATCCGATGAGGATGCCCCTATGCCCGAAGGAAGTCAAGGACTGCATAAGGAGCTGAAAACTAAATTCATAGAAGGCAACGCAGGGTTCATGTCGCTCGTGGCTTTGGCTTTGGTCATCGGACTGGCCTTCTGTATTGAGCGCATTGTCTTCCTGAGTCTGTCAGAAATCAACGCAAAGAAATTCATGAGCGACATTGATTCTAAGATACAGAGTGGAGAGATAGAGAATGCCAAGCAAATCTGCCGCAGCACCCGTGGCCCTGTGGCTTCCATCTGCTATCAAGGCCTTGAGCGCATCAATGGAAGTCTGGCCGACATTGAGCGGTCGATAGTTTCCTACGGTACGGTGCAGGCTGCCAACCTCGAGAAAGGCTGCTCCTGGATAACGCTCTTCATTGCCATGGCTCCCTCCTTGGGTTTCCTTGGTACCGTAGTGGGTATGGTAATGGCTTTCGACCAGATTCAGCAGGCCGGCGACATCAGTCCTACCATTGTGGCTGCGGGTATGAAGGTGGCTCTCATCACTACCATCTTTGGTATCATTGTGGCCCTCATCCTACAGCTCTTCTACAACTACATTCTCTCGAAAATCGACCATCTTACCTCTCAGATGGAAGAGTCGGCCATTTCGCTGCTCGACTCATTGGCCAAATATAAGATAAAGTGATGAAGAAGCTCTCTCTTAGCCACTGTCCCACAGAAAAGCTTTCCCACCGTCTGCTCTATACGCTCGTAGGGCTCACAGTGGTAGTCTATGCTCTCTTCTTCTTTGTAGGCTACAATCGTCCTTGGGAGGAGAATCCTGATTTCAAGAATCCACTCTTTACCGACTTGCTGCTGGTCTTTGCCTCAGTGCTTACGCTTACGGCCTTAGCGTTGGTCATTTGGGCTGCGGTGCGTGATTACCGGCGGAATGAGAGTGATGCGGCTGTTGTCAACGGCATACCCCTGCGCCGCATCGATTTGTTCACAGCTATAGGCACCTTGTCCTTGTCAGTGATTACTCTGGCTTTAGGGTCGACAGAGCCGCTGATGGTCAACGGCAGAAACTACACTAACGCCTGGGGACTTCGACTGGCCGACATGTTCATTTTTACATCATCAGTACTTCTCGTCGTGGCTATAGGTGCTGTCATCTATGGGGCCACCCGCTATAACAGGAAAACGAAGGGGCAGCAATCATGATTATTGACCGACGGCATCACAGAGTCCCGGGACTCAACACCACATCCACGGCAGACATCTCATTCATGTTGCTGATATTCTTCCTTGTCACTACTTCGATGAATGTCGACAAGGGACTCAGACATCAGTTGCCCCCTGCTCCAAAGCAACAGCAGCAAGCGCCCTCGGAGGTCGACAAGCGGCATCTCATGGTGCTCACTATAGGTGCGGATGGTGGTCTCACCGTCGACGGTCAGCCCGCCCGAATTCCGACCATGAGCCACCGCATCGCAACATTCATTCGGAAGGCAGGCAGCAGTCACATCATCCGGCTCAGTGCCGATCCTCAGTCTACTTACGACTCTTACTTCCAACTTCAGAACCAAATAGCCAAAGCCTACAGCGATGTTCGTAATGCGATGGCCATCACGCATTATGGTCATCCACTCAGGCAGTGCACCGACTATCAGCGTGCAGCTATCCAACAGCTATGTCCGCAAAGAGTCGTTGAAGAAGTGGCCCCACAGAAAGGAGGCAAACAATGAGTCTGTTCAACCGCCAGCGCAGAGAGGTGCCGGGACTCAATACGGCATCACTGCCCGATCTCATCTTCACGGTACTCTTCTTCTTCATGATTGTCACTCACATGAAGAGCAACAATGTGAAGGTGCGCTATCGAGTGCCCGAAGGTACGCAACTGACAAAATCTTCACATAAGGCGTCGATTGTGAATCTGTACATTGGTCTCCCACTCAAGCCTAACGGTATTGATACTGGGAAAGGTTTCCGTATACAGATAAACAACCGTATAGTCGGTCTCGCAGAGGTGGCTGACTGTATCCGTGCTGAGCGCAACAAAATGCAGCCGGAGGATGCCGACCGCATGACAGTGGCCATTCAGGCTGACCGTCATACGCCCATGAGCATTATCAATGCAGTGAAGCTCGAACTCAGAAAGGCTAATGCACTGCGTGTCAGCTATACGGCCACACAGAGTAAGAAATAAGCCTTCCAACTCAGCTAGAGGGTCTTCTCTCAGATGACTTTGGGTCTTATAGCC
>ONMG01000255.1 GCA_900318855.1 uncultured Prevotella sp. | reverse complement strand
GCTTTTGCGTGATTGAGTGTTGCATCCCGTATTCCTTCCTCCCTGCCTTCTTTTCTACCTTCCTCTTTCGCTGTGTCCATGCCGTTCTTGATGTCGCGATAGGCATTGCTACTGAGTTCGTAGTCACGCAGTTCGTTAGTGTCGAACTTGGAAATCTCAGCAGTAGAGAAGAGTTGTTCGAAGACGCGTCCCTGCAACTCAGTCGGGCGAGCGAAGAGACGCTGCATATTCTTCAAGGCAAAAAGCCATTTGTCGAGGGTGGTCTTTAGTTCTCCCAACTTTTTATGGAAGCAAGCCAACTCGACATAGATGTAGGTGAGCTTGTCATAGAACACCTTTTTGGAATGTATATCCATGAGTTTCACCTCCTTGTAAACCCCACTATCGCTCTGCTTGTCCTCGGGGAAGGTGAAGTTGAGGATGCCGATGGTGTAAACAGGACTGAGCTTGTAGTCCCAGTCGCCGCGCTTGCTCTGCTCAGCTACGGGGAATGTGGAGTAGTAAATGGAACAGTCCTTATAGAATTCCTGATAGACATTCTGCATCTCTACGATAAATCGTGAGCCGTCCTTTGCCTGGCAATAGACGTCAAACACAGCACGACGCTCCTCGATGTTCGTTCCGAGCTGCTCGCTGTTGCGGTAAGTGACATCGCTCACATCACGTTCTCCTTCAAGCAGTGCATTGAGAAAGTCGATCAGCAGTGCCTTATTAAATGGCGTGCCGAAAATGCGCTTAAAGCCGAAGTCGGTAAGCGGATTGATGTATCTTTCCGTGTAGTTGGTGTCTATCGCATCCATAATTGTCTGCCTCTAAATGATTATTCTCTGCAAATATCGGAAGAAAACATCAAACAAGCAAGAGACTAAGGATGTTTTTTGGTGTTAGACTGAATATCATCTGTAGTTGCTGTCTTTCTGCCTATCATTCTCATATCAGCATGATGACAGTATCAAAGAACCTTTCTTTGCACTTGGCAGCACAAGAGGCGATGGGAAAAGACAGGAATGCTCACCTGCTGATTTTAGAATTTTTATATGCTCCTCCTGACGCTCTCCACCGAAAAAACATTAACTTTGCCCTTAGAACCCTAAAGAGGAGACAAGGACAATGAACTTAGAAAAGGAAATCGAATTGATGAAGCGTGAAGACGGTCTGTCGAGAACGCTCAATATGGAATTCATCTCAACTCCAGAGCCTGACACATGTAAGGCCCAAATGAAAGTCGACAAACTCAACCGGCAAGTATTCGGATTCCTCTCAGGAGGCGCTACACTTGCCTTGGCCGAGAATCTTGCAGGAGTAGGTTCCATGGCGCTTTGTCGGGGCAAGATATGCGTAGGCATCAACGTGAGCGGCAGCCATGTCAGAGCTGTCCTTGAGGGCGATACCGTTACAGCTACAGCACGTTTGCAATACAAAGGTCGCACCTTGCATCAGTGGCACATTGATATCTGCAACAATAAAGGTCAACTGGTATCCACAGTTGAGGTGACCAACTATGTGCTCACTCCAGGCAAGACAGCAGGAGCCGAGCTTAACGAAGAAGTAAGATAGACGGAAGTTTTTCAGGTAACACATGAAGAGAATCACACCTACCTATACCTTATTATATACTGTACCCCTGCTTCTCATAATAGCTTTCATCCTGGGATGCGGCAATAGTAAGAAGAAACAGAATGCCCCTACAACTCAGAATAAAGACGTCCCCATTGACGACACACTGAAGACAGCCCTGGAAGAGTTTGCACACAAACCCCGCATGAAGGGGAACTTTGCACTCTACGTCTATGACCTTACTGCCCAGAAGCCCGTTTACGGCTACAATGAGAATCTGTCGATTCCCTCGGCATCCTGTCTGAAACTGCTCTCCGGGGTTGCAGGGCTCCATCTCCTCGGCACACGATATGCCTATCCCACCTATCTGTTTATGCGAGGCAAACCAGCCAACGGTGTGCTCAATGGCGACATCACACTTGCCGGCGGCCTTGACCCACAGTTCGATGAGTCCGACATGCAGCGTTTCGCACAAATGACACGCAAGCAAGGAATCACGAAAATCAATGGTAAGCTCATTGCCAATCTGTTGCTCACCTCACCCATAAAAAGCGAAGAGCACTGGTACCCTTGGGACCTGTCATTCTCAAAATACAGTATGTTCTACAAAGGTAGTTCGAAAGTGCTTAACTCCCTTAAAGCTGCATTCCGCGCACAAGGCATAAGCGTAGCTGACTCCAATATTGTTGTCGACCGGCTGCCAAAGGGCTCACGCTGTATCTATCGTTACTATCGCCCTATAACGTTCGTAACGGAGAGGATGTTCCAAAACAGCTCCAACACACAAGCCACCTCACTGCTGTTTACCATCGGGCACAGGGTGAGTCCACACGGCAACTATGCCAAAGCAGGCGTCAACTATCTGCGCGCTTTTCTCAGAGACACCTTAAACATGAAGGATACTGCCTTAGTGGTGCATGACGGATGCGGGCTCTGCACTTATAATCATCTTTCGACGAAGGCGCTTGTGGCCATTCTCAAATACGCCTACTCACAACCGGAAATCTACAAGGTGCTGATGAAGCAGCTCCCGCTCTCTGGAGTTAATGGGACCTTGCGTCGCGAGATGGCAAGCGAGAAGCTTCGTGGAAAGATTCACGCCAAGACGGGCACACTCTCCCACCCCTACGGCATCAGCTCACTCGCCGGCTACTGTACGGGCCGCAACGGTCATCAGTTAGCCTTTTCCATCATGGACAGCGACATGAGCGTGCTCGATGCGAGGGTGCTGCAGAAAAAGCTTTGCGAGGTTTTGATTAAATGAAGACAGCCGTAAGTGCGGTAAGCAGTCCCGTTACCGCACTTACGCCTTCACAAAAACTTTCAGACGGAACATCAACATCAGAATGCCGAAGATGATGGCGCCGTTGGCCACAGAGGAAAGAATGATGTAGCCTTCACCCACCCACTGCTTAAAACCGAAGAGGAAGCTGTCGATGAATGAATCGAACCTCACGTATTCCCCAAGGAAATAAGCAACAAGTGAGTTCATACCATAGAACCGCAGCCACATGAGGCCTCTTGTCCAATGACGCATGTCAAAGACATAGTAGAAGAGTGCCATAAGCAAGAAACACAGTCCACCAGAAAAAAGAGTCATGGAACTGGTCCAAAGATGCTTGACAATGGGCATCAGAGGGCTCAAGGCCAATCCGGTAGCAACCATCACGACACCCCACAGGAGCAGCTTGCGCAATTTCGCAGACTGACTGCCTTCGCCCTTGAGTATATAACCCGCAAGGCACCCTAAATAAACTGTCACGATGAAGTTCAGGCTCGAGAGTATCCATGTATAATGGTAGTCTGCACTTGGCACATAGTGGCCGTCTGTCCAGTTTACCCCATCCTGGAAATGGCCAAGGACGGCGCGGTCGATGCGCTCTGCTATATTGGTACCCACTGGGCAACTCAGGTCGCCACTCACGGCAAAGACCACGAAGAATGCAAGAAAGCAAAGCATGACCACTACAAATTGAGTGCGTAAAGAAGTGAAGACATAGAGCACTGCCACAACGGCATAGCCCACCGCTATACTTTGAAGGGTGTTGGAAAACAGCTTCAAGGTGTGGATGTCGAAAGCCAACAGATTGCCCTGCACCACCATTCCCACTATCCACAGCACAGCCACACGCTTGAGTATGCGAAAGAAGAAGCGATGGTCGGCTTCTACTGTGCCCTTCTTGTACTTGGACATGGAAAAGGGTATAGTAATACCCGACATGAACAAGAACAAGGGCATGATGATGTCCATAAACGTGAACCCTTCCCACGGAGTATGGTCAAGCTGCAGGGCAAGATGACCAAGGAAACAGTCCTGGTCGGGATTGATCACATAGAGAATACGTATGACCACTGGGCAGATGAGCACCAGGCACGCCATATCGAAGCCCCTGAGAAGGTCGAGCGACAAGAGGCGTTTGGAAGAATCATTCGGCATACAACGAAGCGAAAATGGGCTATACAAGCACCACGGTCACTCCACAGGCTGCCTGGGCTCCCATCACAAGTGCCTGTTCAATGTCGGCAGTCTTCGACGGGCCCGAAATGAACGCACCGTAACCATAGTCGGTCATCTGGATGCGGGCATAGGCCTCATGCATATTGTTTACCACATTCTTGCGGTTGAGCAATATCACCAGATTCTCGGAAATGAAGCACACCGCCCTTTCCTTCATGGTCTGCGGAATCCAAATGCACCCGTTCTCGGCTACTCCCACTTCACCACGGATAACCCCCACATCAGTTCCGTTGAGATCTTGAGCGCTCTCCACGGTGTCCGGATTGAGCGTGGCTTCTATGCCTTCAACATTCGACGCAATAACCTTGGCGTCCGGATAGGCACTGTGCACAATGGCATTAAGGTCGTCTCCTGGCTTCGCCTCTACCACGTGAGCACCCACTGTCTTCGACATCTCCTTGAACTGCTTCAAGGTATCCTCATAGACAATGCCCTCTACATCCTTTGCCGGCATATCGAAAGTGAAGTGCGTATTGGCACGCAACTTCTTCAAGAGATCTTCCTTCTTCATTTCTTTTCTTCCTTTTTGGCTTCTATCTTCTTTTCCTCCATAGCCTGTGCAAACAGCTCGTGGAATGGCTTGGGAGCAAACCTCAAGGCTGCGTGCCCGATGCTCCATGGATTGATGGCAGGCTGGTTCATCAGCTTCTCCGGCACGATATTGAGCAAAGGAGCCACCTTGAGTGCCGTATCATAGAGAAACGGATGCTCATAGAGTGTCTTCATGCCGAGCGACATTAATTTCTTCTCCTTGTTCTCAGTGCCGAACTGTTCCAACTGCTGGCGCCAAAGGTAAATCTGCGATCCCGGGTCGACATGTGCGGGACAAGCAAAATTGCAACTCAGGCACAATGAGCAGGCGCTCACATTGCCACTGTTCGCCTTCGGGTCGTGCAGCATTCCCAAGTTTACGCCAATAGGACCCGGAATGAAATAGCTGTAACTGTAACCCGTTGACCGACGATAGACGGGGCACGTATTCATACACGCACCACAGCGGATGCACTTCAGCGTCTGCCAGTGCTGGTCGTTAGCCAGAATATCACTTCTGCCGTTGTCCACTATGACCACATGCATCTCACCTCCCGGACGCGCCTTGCGGAAATGCGATGTGTAGGTGGTTGTGGGCTGTCCGGTGCCACAGCGGCAGAGCAATCGTTGGAATACCGCCAGTGACTTGTAGTCGGGCACCACTTTCTCAATGCCCATGGCCACGATATGCAACTTGGGCATGGCTGTACTCATGTCGGCATTACCTTCATTGGTGCACACCACACAGTCGCCCGTAGCAGCCACACCGAAATTGCATCCGGTCATACCTGCACCGGCCTCCATGAACTCTTTGCGCAAGCTCATTCGGGCACACCGTGTAAGGTACGTAGGGTCATGGTTACCAATTTCCTTCGAGATACCCATCTTTTCAAACGTCTCGCCCACCTGGTCGCGGGTGAGGTGGATGGCAGGCATCACAATATGGGCTGGCTTGAGATGCATGAGCTGAAGTATGCGCTCACCCAGATCGGTTTCTACCACATCTATACCCCGTTGCATGAGGTATGGATTCATCTGGCATTCCTCTGTGAGCATCGACTTCGACTTGACCAGCTTCTTTACTTTGTGCTCCGACAGGATGCCATAAACAATCTCGTTGAATTCAGCGGCATCCTTGGCCCAATGCACGATGACACCATTGGATTCAAGCTTTGAGGAGAACTGCTCCAGGTAGTCGGCCAAATGCGTTATCGTGTGCTTCTTTATATCACTGGCATGGCTCCGGAGGTCTTCCCACTCGGGGAGCTCACTGGCCATGATGTCCTGTTTCGACCTCACGCTCCAGAAGGTCTGGTCGTGATGGGTTATCTTCTCCGGCTCTTTCAGGAACTCGGCAGCCTTACGTGAATGATAGGTCATTATATTCCCTCCGCTAATATTTCAACCACATGCTTGAATTGAATATCGAGG
Source organism: uncultured Prevotella sp. (assembly GCA_900318855.1). Classification (GTDB taxonomy): domain Bacteria; phylum Bacteroidota; class Bacteroidia; order Bacteroidales; family Bacteroidaceae; genus Prevotella. The sequence goes on along the minus strand of ONMG01000255.1, from coordinate 1,081 downwards.
CCCTGCTTGCGCGCTATGCCGCTCATATGCATCAGACAACTCGAATCGGCACCCGTGACATACTCGGCACCCGTAGCCATGTGCCGCTTCACTTTGTCAAGCCCCATGCGGGCCGACACGGCAGGCTCCTCTACCGAGAACATCCCGCCAAAGCCGCAACATTCATCCGGCCGCTCTGGCTCCTTGATGGTGATGCCGCGCTTGAGCTTGAGCAGGTCGATGATTTTATTGAAACGGGGCAGATGACCTTCCGACGGCGAGCTCAAGCCCAACTCACGTACTCCGTGGCAGGAATTGTGCACACTCACCACATGGGGAAAGGCCCCGCCGATATGATCGGGCTTCACCACATCGTGAATGAATTCCACGACGTCCATCGTACTCTGGGTCACCTTGCATTCGTGATTCAGGATACTGGGATAGTTCACCCTGACAAAGGCTGCGCACGAAGCGCTTGGAGCCACCACATAGTCATACGGGGCAAACATATCGGTGAATTTTTCAGCCAACTTGATCGACATACGCTCAAACCCTCCGTTCGCCATAGGCTGGCCACAACAGGTCTGATGAGAGGGATACGACACATCCACACCGAAGTAGCGGAGCAGCCGGTAAGTGGCAATGCCTACTTTCGGGTAGAGTGCATCGATATAACAGGGAATAAACAATCCAACGTTCATATACCGTGCTTTCTTTTCGACCTTCAAAGGTAGCAAGATAAATTGATACAGCAGTAAGGATTTCGGAGTTTTTTTTCTGCCAACCTAAAGTTAACAGTCCAAGAGCAGGAAACCTATCCCGCATCTTGGACTGCAAATTGACTATTGTGTCGGGAACTCCGCCCCTACTTATCGTAGTGCGTATCCAGATAAGTGACGTGAGTGACAAGGTATTCCTCGACTCCGTGCTTGCCGTCGGCGCCACCGATTCCACTCTTCTTCACACCTGCATGGAACCCTTGAATGGCTTCAAAATGCTCACGGTTGATATAGGTCTCGCCGAACTGGAGCTCGCGACACACTTTCGTAGCGGTATCGATGTCACGGGTGAAGACGGAAGAGGCCAGACCATACTCCACATC
>ONMG01000256.1 GCA_900318855.1 uncultured Prevotella sp. | reverse complement strand
GGCAAAGCCTTGGTCTTTACGGGGTTGAACCCCTGCTTTTGTGGGGCAGAGTCTTGGGTGCCGATGTTGTAATGCTATAGAAAACGATCGTTCGCTGCGTAGCAAATAATCAAAAGCTACGCAGCGGACGATCGTTTGTCAGGCGGCGAAATCAAGGTTTCCTTACATCAGCTTCCTTCTTATCCACTGCTCAAAGACGGGATCGGTGATGGTGATGCCTGTCTGTGGTGAAGAGTCGATGAGGTCGGCATTGATGAGGGCAGTCTTCAGTCGGGGGATGTTGGAGTAGCTGCCGAGATGATATTGTTGACGGATGTTCTCCAAGGTGAAGGTTGACGGCACAAAGATACGAATAATAAGCGAGTCACACAAGTTTGTGTCACACAATGTTGTGTGAAGTGGGTCGGAGTGGTATCCCGGCAGTGTAGAGCGTGGATGAAGAACTGTAGCTTGTCTTGTTCTTCAACGTGTGTGCATTGGGCTTACACTGATGGTCATCCGCTGCGTTAAGTTGCGCTCCATCAGATGTGTCAAGGAACATTGTCAGGCAATGGCCTGGTGTTTCCAATCAGCAAGTTTGTAATGGTCTTTATGTTTTTTTTAACACCGGATACTTGCACATCTTTAGTGATTGTAATAACTTTGCCATGTGGTAAACGCACTGATGCCGGACAGATGCCGCGTCGGTGACAACAGATAAGTCAAACACACATACAGACCATGGAACGGAAACTATTCATCCTCATCCTTCTTTTGATACAGGGTTTCAGTCTCAGTAGCCTGGCAAAGGACTATTATGCAAGCGACTTTGGAGCTAAGGCCGACGGTGTCACAGTCAACACTCGCATACTTCAGACTGCCATCGACCTCGTGAGTAAGCAGGGCGGCGGACGCCTTGTGCTCACCCCCGGAAGATATGTTTCCGGCAGCCTTTATCTGAAGTCCGGTGTTACCCTCCATCTTGAAGATGGTGCCACCCTCCTCGGGTCGGTCAATCCCTTTGACTATGTGAGAGATTCCGTCACACAATTCACCGCCTTCATCTTCGCCGTCAGACAGCATGATGTGGGCATCACAGGTAAGGGAACCATCAATGGCAGGGGCTACCAGGTGGCGCAGGCCATGGTGCAGATGGTTCATCGCGGAGTGGTCGATGACCCCTTGAGCAACGACCGTGTGCAGGAGGGCAAGCGCCCCATGAACATCAACTTTCGTGAGTGCCGAAATGTGCATATCGACGGAATAACCCTGCGCGATCCCGCAAGCTGGAATCAGACCTACGATCAGTGCACCCGTCTGCTCATAGAGAATGAGCGTGCTGACTGTAAAGCCTATTGGAACAATGACGGGCTCGATATTGTCGACTGTGACAGCGTGACCGTGCGCAACTGTTCGTTAGATGCCGCCGACGATGCCTTCTGTCTGAAGTCACACTCTGAGAACCATTTGTGTAGGAATATCCTGATAGAGAACTGTACCGGCCGGTCGAGTGCCAATGGGGTCAAGTTCGGCACTGCTTCGCGCGGCGGGTTCAAGAACGTGAAGATACACAATGTCACCATCTACGACACTTACCGTTCGGCCCTCACCTTCGCTACTGTCGACGGCGGAATCATTGACAGCATAGAGGTGGACGGACTGCGTTCCTATCATACGGGCAACGCGATTTTTCTGCGCCTTGGCCGCCGCTACGTGAAAGGCCATATCCCCTACATGCGCAACATCACCATAAAGAATGTCTATGCCGAAGTGCCCTTTGACAAACCCGACGCAGGCTACAACTACGAGGGTCCCATAGAGGACCAGCCCCGCAATACGTCGCCTTGCTCCATTGTCGGAGTGCCCGGCTTTCCCATTGAGAATGTGCATTTGGAGAACATCACCATCGTCTGTCCGGGCCGTGGCGACGCTCATTTCGCCTATCGCGGCACCTCCCGCAAGGAGCTTGCTGCCATACCCGAGATGGAGAAAGCCTATCCCGAGTTCTCACAGTTCAAGGAGCTGCCGGCATGGGGGCTCTACATCCGCCACGCCGACAACATCACGCTGGACAATGTGAAGTTCACAGCCCTGGCACCCGACTATCGCCCCGCCTTAGTCTGCGACGATGTGAAGGGGCTGGGCTTGCGTCACGTGAGCTACGAGGAGCCTCAGTCGGAAGGAAAGAAGCAAGAGGTGCTCAACGACACGAAGCAGTTGAAGGTAGAGAAATAGCAGAACCATCCACAAAGAACAAAAGCATATACTCATGAAACATAAACTACTTGTCAGTTTTCTTGTGCTGCTCCTGTCGGTGCCCTTCGAGGTCATGGCCCAGGAATACAAGGCCCCTGTCCGGGAGTACAAGGCCGTCGCGTTCGGCATCAAGGCCGATGGGGTGACCCTCAACACTGCGTCCATACAGCGGGCCATTGACTTTCTGAGTGCCAAAGGAGGCGGCACGCTCACCTTCTATGTGGGCCGTTATCTCACGGGCTCGTTCGAACTGAAGTCCAATGTGCGCATACGGCTGAGCGGGGGAGCCGTATTCGTGTTTTCGCCCAATGCGTTCGATGTGCAGGGAAAGGGTGGCAATGCCATGATATATGCCGACGGTCAGCAGAACATCAGTGTCTTCGGCGGTGGCACCATTGAAGGCAACTCCTCGCAGCTCTGTGACAACATCAGGAAGCAGGCCGAAGCGGGTCATATCAAGGATGCTGAGGCTTTCACCCCCGTGCTCATCAGCTTCAGCAACTGTTCCAATGCCACCGTGTCGACCCTCTATTTACAGAACGCACCAGCCTCTACAGTGAGGCTCAACCGATGCAAGGACGTCACGCTGAAAAAGCTCTTCGTCTTCAATAAGGGCAATGCGCGCCCTGCCATCGACATTAAGGACTGCCGGAATGTGAAGCTTCAGGACACCTATGTCGACGCACCTGAGCCGTTGAGGCATGACGGCTCGTCGAATGAAATAAGCATCAGCAACTGTAAGACGGTCAGCGGACAGACCTTGAAATAACTGAACGAGAGCAACAGAAATGAATAGAAGAGATTTCATCAGACGCAGCTTCATGGCTGTCATGGGAGGTTTCGTGGTGGCGCACCCGGAGCTGGCCAAAGCCATAAACACTGCCGCCAGCCATCATGGGGTGAGGCAAGCGTTGGACGCTTCCGAGCTGTATAAACTGTTTCGGAACCCGGATTCCATATACCATCCTTTTGTGAGATGGTGGTGGAACGGTGACAAAGTGGAGCCCGATGAGCTCAAACGCGAGTTGCGTCTGCTTAAGGATGCGGGCATTGGCGGTGTGGAGATTAACCCCATCGAGTTTCCCTCGCGCACGGATGATTTGAAGAAGAAGTCGCTTACGTGGCTCAGTGACGAATGGATAGACTGCGTGAAGATAGCCTGCGATGAGGCTCATAGACTTCACATGACGGCTGACTTGCTCGTGGGCTCCGGCTGGCCCTATGGAGCAGAGTCGCTCAAAGACGGTGAGAGAGCACAGATTGTCTGTGTCTACACCCAGAATTTGCAGGGCCCTATTGACTACGAGGTGTCCGACCAGGGTATCTGTGTGGCCGCGAACCCCAGTATAAGCAATCCTTTTATCGGTAAGAAGATGGACTTGATGGCACTTGAGTTGGTGCCCAAGAACTTCAACAGCATAGACCAGGCCATAGACCTGATGCCCAAGGGAGAAGGTGGTACCTACCGGTTCAAGGTTCCCGAGGGCAGCTGGGTGCTCTACGGACTGGTGAGGATTGACAGTTTCCTGACCGTCATCAATGGGGCTCCAGGCGCCAACGGGCCGGTGTTGGACCATATGAACAAAAACGTTGTGAGCGGCTATCTGCATCATATGTCGGACACTATGCAGCAGCGCATCGGACCGCTGAAAAACTATATTCGTGCGCTCTTTACCGACAGCATGGAGCTGGAGGGCTCCAACTGGACACCGACCATGAGGGACGAATTCAAGAGGCGCCGTGGTTACGACGTCATGCCCTATCTGCCTTTTCTGTTGTTTAAGGCTGGGTCAATGGGCAACGTCTCTGACTACACCCCCAAGGTGAACTATGGCAAACAGCTCGGCGACACCATCGACCGCGTCCGCTACGACTTCGAACTGACCAAAGCTGAACTCATGGATGAGAACTTTACCAAGACCTATGTGGCCTGGTGCAGGGAACTGGGCGTCAAGTCGCGTGCGCAGGCCTACGGTCGCGGCCTCTTCCCCTTGGAGAGTAGCATGCAGTACGACATACCGGAGGGCGAGTCGTGGACCACCAATTGGCTCCGCCACAAGATAGGGGAGGAGATGTCGGAGACCGACTATCGGCGGGGCAGAGCTTATACGATGGTGGATAAGTTCGTCAGCTCTGCGGCTCATTTGACGGGGAAGCGGGAAGTGAGCTGCGAGGAGATGACCAACACCTATCTCGTGTTTGCCATGTCACTGGAGTTCCTGAAGATAGGGTGCGATCAGTCCACCATCTCCGGTGTCACCCACTCGGTGTTCCATGGCTTCAACTACTCCCCCAATAAGGAAGCTAAGTTCCCGGGATGGATTCAGTATGGAGCCTATTACAGTGAAAACAACAACTGGTGGCCTTATTTCCATTACGTCACCGAATATAAGGCAAGGCTCTCCTCGGTGCTCTGCAACAGCACAATGTATGCCGACATAGCCATTCTCAATCCCTATACCGATATGTGGACCAAGATGGGAATGCAGAACGAGCCCTTCCCCATTGAGATGTATGCCAACTGGACTACGCTCGTCTGGGAGTCAATCGTGAAGACCGGTGGAGGCTGCGACTACGTCTCGGAGAGCGTTATCCGCGACGCTGACATCCGGGGTGGACAGTTGTGCTACGGCGACCGGCGCTACAGTACGCTGTTTCTGCTGGCTGTCGAGCGTATGGACGAGCGTACGGCGGTGAGAATCTATGAGTTCGTCAAGGGCGGCGGCAAGGTCATCTGCGTGGACACCGTTCCTCATCTGTCGTCGGGCTTGCACAACCATGAGCAGCGCGACAAGATGGTGGAAGGCTATACCAACAAGATGCGCGCCTATAAGCATCGTTTCTTTGAAGTGAAAAAGCCCGCTTCCGACTATCTTAAGTGGTACCGGGAACTCATTGCGACCTGCGGCCTGCCACATTCCGTCAGCATTGAGGACCCCAATATGTATCTGATGCAGAACCGCTATGTCAGCGACGATGGTACCGACATCTTCTTCTTCAGCTACTCTCATCTGAACAACCCTTGTCGCACCCGAATCACCTTCCCCAAGCATTTAAGCCGTGGCCGGCAGCCTTGGGTGTGGGACTTGGATACCGGAGAGCGCTACCGACTGACGCTGGACAAGAACGGTTCCCGCGAGTTCGACTTCGGCCCGTGCGACTCCCTGCTCATTGTCTTTGACAAAGCAAGGGGAGGCGAGGAGTGGAAACCTCTGCCTGCAAGCGGTGGTAAGACAATGGACATCACTGACAACTGGCGGGTGGAGTTCCGTTATAAGCAAGAGAATACGGTTCGCTATAAGCACTTCAACCGCTTGGATGATTTGGTCAACGACAAGGATTATGCCGGTTTCAGCGGAACGGCCATCTACTCACGCAAGGTGAAGGTCAGCGAGCCGGCAGGACTGGCGCTCAACTTGGGTAAGGTGTATGGTATCACTGAGGTCGTGGTCAACGGCAGGAGTCTCGGCGTGAAATGGTATGGACGGCGCATCTTTGTGCCGGGTGATGCGCTCAAGGCCGGTGACAACCTCATTGAGATTCGCCTTACCACCACTATGAGCAACTATCTTGCGCGGCAGAAGGACAACAGCATTGCCCAGCGATGGGTGCGCAACAGGGCCGACCAGTCTATAGGCATCGTCGGACCTGTCACCCTCTACACGATATGAAGACTTCCACAAGTGATTAAAACATTTAGCACAATGAACAAAGCAATAGCTATCCTGACCATCTTCTTGTTCTCGTTTTGCCTGCCGATAAATGCCAAGGACTACTACGCCTCACGCTTCGGTATAGCGTCGAATGGCACCACGCTGAACACCCGTTCCATACAAAAGGCCATCGACTACATCAGTGAGAATGGCGGCGGTAGGCTCATCTTCCGAGTGGGCCGATATCTCACGGGTTCGATATACATGAAGTCCAATGTCACCTTGTATCTCTCTGAGGGAGCTGTGCTGGTGGGTTCTGTCAACCCTTACGACTACGACAAGTCGTATGGTTGGATAGCGCTGATTTTTGCTTACAAGGCGAACGACATCGCCATCGACGGCAAGGGTGTCATCGATGGGCAGGGCCGAGAGCTGGCCAACAACTTCATGGGGCAGGCGCTGAACGGAATCATTAAGGACACACTGGAGCTCGGAAGGAACAATGAGCGCGCTAAGCTCATCTACTTCCGGGAGTGTAGGAACGTACAGGTGAGAAACGTAACGCTGAAGAACCCTTCTTTCTGGACTCAGACTTACGATCAGTGCCGGCAGCTCACTGTCGACGGCATCACCGTGCTCAGCCGCGCCTACTGGAACAATGACGGCATGGATGTGGTGGACTGCGACTCCGCGGTCATCAGAAACTGCTTTGTCGATGCTACCGACGACGGCATCTGCCTCAAGTCACACAGCTCACAGTCGATGAACCAGCACATACTTATATATAATAATGTAGTCAGGTCGAGTGCCAGTGCCATCAAGTTCGGCACTGCCTCTTTCGGAGGGTTCAAGCATATACGCGTCATCAACAACAAAGTCTACGACACCTTCCGCTCCGCCATTGCCATCGAAGCCGTCGACGGAGGATGGATAGAGGATGTGGAGGTGGACAGTCTTCAGGCCGTCAACACCGGGAATCCCTTGTTCCTCGTGGTCGGAGAACGCCGCAAAGGCCGTCGCAGCCATATGGAGAACATCTATATCCACAATCTTACTTGTGAGGTGCCGGCGCGAAAGCCCGACCTTGGAGTCGACTTCGAGGGACCCACCAACGAGCGCAATCCGCGCAACACTTCGCCGGCGGAGATTATCGGTATGAAAGACAACCCAGTCCATAACGTGCGCCTGGAGAACATCACGCTGCTGTTTCCTGGCGGGGGCAATCCCAACTATGCCAACGTGGGCTTGAACGAGCTTGACAAGGTGCCCGAACTCTACAAGTCCTACCCCGAATACTCCCAGTACAAGGAACTCCCGGCATGGGGATTATACATTCGGCATGCCGAGGATATAAGTCTGAAGAATGTCACGCTGAAAGCGCAAAAGGCCGACTATCGGGTGGGCATAGTGGCCGATGACGTGAAAGGGCTCAGCCTCTCCCGCATGAAATATGCAGAGCCTGGAAAGAAGTCCTCTGCTCAGGTGTTCACACGTAATACGACAAAGAAGTAACGTCCTGAACATAAAAAGCACCAAAAGTTTTGCGGATTACGGCTTTTTGTGTAAATTTGTCGTGTTATCTTAAACACCCTCTTATGGACACAACCTGTAAATACGTTATTTCGATTAACCGTGAAGTAGGCTCGGGCGGACGCACCATTGGAAGAAAGCTGGCTGAGCGCCTTGGTGTGAAGTTCTACGACAAGGCCGTCATCAACGAGCTGGTGAAGAAATTTGAACTCTCGGTGGAGGAGATTGAGAGGCTGAAGGCGCAGCGGCACCATTGGTTCTTCAACTTGAGCCAAACCTACATTGAGGGCCGGAACATTGAGGAGCGCTTCGGCAAACTCCCTCCCGTTGCCACCAGCAAGAACATGTACAAGGTGGAGAAGGAGCTCCTCAAGGGCATAGCCGACTGTGAGAACTGTGTCATCGCTGGACGGTCGGCGTTCAACATCCTGCGCGACGAGCCTAACAACTTCAAGATTTTCATAGAGAGTACGTTGGAGAAGCGGGTGGAGCGGATGATGAAGAACCGCGACATCACGGAGGAGGAGGCGCTGCGAACCATCAAGATGCTGGACGAGAGCCGGGAGACCTACACGAAGAAGTTTGCCAAGAAAAGCCGTTACGACAGTCGGAACTACGACCTGATGCTCAATGTGGCTACGCTGACCGAGGACGAGGCCGTGGACATCATCCTCTATGCTTTCGGCAAGTTCATGAAGTAAAGGCGACCTTGTAGGCCGCCGTGCGGCTCAAGAGGGGCCCGTAATCTTTCCGTCTCTGATGTCGATATGGTTGGCTTGCGGATTCTTAGGCAGTCCCGGCATGCGCATGATGTTGCCTGCCACGGCGACGAGTATTTTGGCACCGTTGTTGATGACGATGTCGTCAATCTCCATGTTGAAGCCGTCGGTGGGGCCGTAGCCTTGGCGTCGGTGGAGAAGCTGTACTGAGTCTTTGCTATGCACACCGGATAATGGCCGATGCCGAGTTGGGCAATGAGCTTCAGTTGCCGGAGAGCCTTCTTGCTATAGGTCATCTCGCCGGCTCCGTAAATCTTGCGGGCTATGCTCTCAATCTTCTCTTCTACGCTGTCGGTATCCTTATAGAGCAGTTGCAGGGGCCCACCATTGGCGACCGTACGGAACGGTTCCGCCAAAGCGAGATCGTGCTCGTTGTGCCCGAGATGCCGCATCAGTGGAAATTCGACACGCCTTCCGATAGTGCCGACGGCATGATAGAGAACATTACAATCACGTTTCCGCCCTCCCTGCTTCCGGAGCTCTCCGATAAGTTGGATGAGATGAGAGCGATGACGCTTTGGTTCAGCAGCTTGGAAGAATCTATTGTCCTGCCCCAGGACACCAACCGGGATATGCGCGACATTATGCTTCGCATGGCAGAGCAGGATGACTGTGAGCGACTGATAGCGCTCTTGCGCTTGCTCGTGCTCATCTGGAAGTCGGACGGCAAACGGCAGTTTGGTCGTTTTCTGGCAGACAGAAAGACGGTGACAGTCAACAAGGTCATTGCCTTTCTGCATTGCAATTTCAAGAGAGAGGTCACCATCCGGCAGCTTGCCGATTATGTTGGGATGAACGGCACCAGCCTCTGCGCCCTGTTTAAGAACAGCACGGGAACGACCATCATGCAGTATCTTTTGGGCTATCGCATCCTCATGGTCAAGGGCGGACTGGAGCACAGCGATGCCCCAGTGGCTCAGATTGCTTACGAATGCGGATTCCGCGATGTCCCCTATTTCAACCGTACGTTCAAGAGACTTATTGGACTGACACCAAAGGAATATAGGGCGAGATGTCATCACCACGAGTTAACGATTTAATGCCACATGCATCCGATGGCTCCCCAGACAAACCTTATCTTGACTCTATAGAAACTATAAAAACTATAGAGCTGTAGAAGCTAAACGCTATAGGAACCGTGCAAGCAGTCCCTCCTTATTCCCTATGCCGCAGGCGCATCTCTTTGGGTGGCAGTCCCGTCACCTGTTTGAAGGCGCGGTTGAAGTTGGCAGGCGAGCTGAAGCCCGTGTCGTAGGCAATCTGTTTGATAGACAAGGTGTTGTCGGCCATCAGCTCCAGTGAGCGGATGACACGCTGGTAGCAAAGGTAATCACTGAGCGTGGTACCTGACTCGCTGAACAGCCGGCTTAGGGTGCGTGTGGACACCCCTGCGGCACGTGCTACGTCGTCGGCTTTGATGCTGAAAGCCAGGTGCTTGTGGAGATAGGCCATGGCCTTACGAAGAGTAGGACTGCTCTCGCTGTTGATGCCGCGCAAGGGTAGGGAGAGCTGGCGCTCCACCTTGCGGAAGGTCTCGAAGAATGAGATGCAGAAGCTGTAGAAGCCCGCGTCGCTTTTGTCGATGACTGGGCCGCGCTTGGCAATGAAGCTGAGGTTGGTTCGTGCCCAAGGACAGACATAGAGCACGCTGAACGGCTTGAAGGCCTCGGCCTCGTGGGGTGGCAACTGAAAATAGTAAATCCGCAGGGTGATTTTCCGGTTGTTGCTCGTCAGCGCGTGTGTCATGCCGCTGGATATCCAGCAACTGTAACCCTCGGGCACGAAGTATTCACGCTCTCCTACGGTCACGTGCAGGGAACCCGCCACAGTCTCCACCATCTGAATGCAATGGTGGCGGTGAGGAGCGAGGTCGACACCTTCGCGTCCCGTGACCCTGATGATGACACAGCCTTGGTCAAGCTGATCAACCTGATGCAGGAAACGGCATTTTTCTTCGTTCATAACGCTATACTCTGCTGTCACAGTCGCGTCCTTATGGTCTTTTGGCGTCATATGAGAATTATTTGGCGTGATTTGCAAATCCGGCACAAAGATAATACATTAATTTTGCAATCGGTAAGATTCAATAAAGAAATTACGCCTCGCCTACAAGGGTGGGGCGGTTTGTAAAACGTTTAAAGGTAAGAGAATATGCAACTGAAGAAAATCGCATTGTCAGCCGCCCTGACGGTCATTGCCCTCAGCGGCGAAGCCAAGGGACTGGCCCTGAAAGTCTATAATCCCGGAACGTCGGCCATCTTCCCCGTGACCTCCACCATTGTCTATGGCAAGAAGGACGCCGCGCTCATCGACGCACAGTTCCAAAAGCAGTATGCTGAGCAGGTGGTGAAGGAAATCAAGGACATGAAGAAGAATCTGAAGTATGTCTTCGTGTCGTACCACGACCCTGACTATTACTTCGGTCTCGACGTCATCCACAAGGCCTTCCCCGAGGCCAAGATTATCTCCACTGCTCAGACCGCCTATCTCATCGAGGCTTCCAAGGACATGAAGCTCGGCGTATGGAAAGAGCAGTTGGGCGCCGACGCACCCGACACGCTCATCGTGCCAGAGGTAGTCGACTCGCTGCCGTCTATCGAGGG
>ONMG01000257.1 GCA_900318855.1 uncultured Prevotella sp. | reverse complement strand
CCCTGCATTGGACCATTTGTCATCCCCCGAAGATAAACCGTCCGCCACCGGCTCATCAGCAGAGTCAGTGGACCTAAGCAAACGAACTTCATGGCAGACTTGAGAGGAGCAGTAATCGTTCTTGCTTCATGTTCCGCGGATGCACTGTGCTTGGATAGCGATTAACTAACCCACAAGGAATATCCTATGACCCAAAGCGGCGTTTTCTTTTGCATCTTCCCTGAGGCCCAACTCGTTCCAGGACGATGCATACGGCGTTACAGTATGCGAATATGCCATCCTCCTACCTCTCCTCAGCGATTTAAAATGAGGGCAGACATCCCGTGTCTGCACCTATTCATAATACTTATCGGGTGGCTTCTCCCATTCAAGCCTCCCTTCTTCCGCCCTATAATCAGCCGAATCGACTGTCCGAGCACCCACAAAGAGCGAGTGTTAGCGTTAACAAAGTAAAATGCAAAGTCAAGATGACAAATTCTTGGTCTTTTTCTTTGTAGATTCTAATATTTGCATTACATTTGCAGAACAATCAAATAATTAAAGCATTGATTCCGAAAATGAGTGAAAAAAGGGTTTACCTCTTCGGCAATGGAAAGGCCGAAGGGAATGCAGAAATGCGTAATCTTCTGGGAGGTAAAGGTGCTAACTGTGCGGAAATGAACCGCATAGGTATTCCTGTTCCTCCTGGCTTTACAATTACCACTGATGTTTGTAACGAGTATTTCGAGAAAGGCCGTGCCGATGTAGTGGCACTACTTAAAAACGATGTAGAAAATGGAGTGAAGCATGTGGAGAACCTCATGCACTCCAAATTCGGCGACCCCGAAAACCCGTTGCTGGTGAGTGTGCGCTCTGGCGCCAGAGCATCCATGCCGGGCATGATGGACACCATTCTCAACCTGGGTCTCAACGACGAGGTTGTGGTGGGACTGGCCCGCAAAACCAATAATGAGCGTTTCGCATACGACAGCTACCGCCGCTTCGTGCAGATGTACGGCGACGTAGTGCTGGGAATGAAACCGGTGAACAAGGACGACATCGATCCCTTCGAAGCCATCATCCAGGATGTGAAAAAACAGCGCGGCATCCGTCTCGACAACGAGCTCAATGTCGATGAGCTCAAGCAATTGGTGGTGCGCTTCAAGGAAGCTATCCTGAAGCAGACCGGCAAGGCCTTCCCCACCAATCCCATGGAGCAGCTTTGGGGAGCCATCTGCGCCGTCTTCGATAGTTGGATGAACGACCGTGCCATCCTCTACCGTAAAATGGAAGGCATTCCGCAGGAATGGGGCACGGCAGTGAGTGTCATGGCCATGGTGTTCGGCAATATGGGCAACACCAGTGCCACAGGCGTATGCTTTTCACGAGACGCCGCAACCGGTGAAAACCGCTTCAATGGCGAATATCTCGTCAACGCTCAGGGCGAGGACGTGGTAGCCGGTATCCGCACTCCCCAGCAGATTACAAAGGAAGGCTCGCAGCGCTGGGCCCGCCAGCAGGGCATTGACGAGGAGACACGCCGCACAAAATATCCTTCCATGGAGGAGGCCATGCCCGAAATCTACAAACAGCTCAATGATATTCAGGACAAGCTGGAAAAGCACTACCACGACATGCAGGACATGGAGTTCACGGTGCAGGAAGGTCACCTGTGGTTCCTACAGACACGTAACGGAAAACGCACGGGCACGGCTATGGTGAAGATTGCCATGGACTTGCTCCGCGAGGGCCAAATCGACGAGAAGACGGCTCTTGAGCGCTGCGACGCCAACAAGCTCGATGAGCTGCTCCACCCCGTGTTCGACAAGGAGGCACAGGCTCAGGCTCGCGTACTCACACGCGGACTGCCCGCATCGCCTGGCGCTGCCTGCGGCCAGATTGTCTTCTTCGCAGACGACGCCTCTAAATGGCACGATGACGGCAAGCAGGTGGTCATGGTGCGCCTGGAGACCAGCCCGGAGGATCTTGCCGGTATGAATGCTGCCGAGGGTATCCTTACAGCACGTGGCGGCATGACCTCGCACGCTGCTGTCGTTGCCCGTGGCATGGGCAAATGCTGCGTCAGCGGTGCTGGTGCCATCAATGTGGACTACAAGAACCGCACTGTGGAAATCGACGGCACCGTGCTCCACGAGGGCGACTACATCTCACTCAACGGTACGACCGGTGAAGTCTATTATGGCGAGGTGAAAACTCGCCCGGCCGAGGTGACAGGCGACTTTGCCGATCTGATGAAACTCTGCGATAAATACACGCATCTCGTAGTGCGCACCAATGCCGACACACCGCACGATGCCGAGGTGGCACGCAATTTCGGTGCCGTGGGCATCGGGCTCTGCCGCACAGAGCACATGTTCTTTGAGAACGAGAAAATCAAGGCTATGCGCGAGATGATTCTCGCCAAGACGAAAGAGGGACGCGAGAAGGCACTGGCCAAGCTGCTTCCCTATCAGAAGCAGGACTTCTACGGCATTCTGAAAGTCATGGACGGTATGCCCGTGAACATCCGTCTGCTCGACCCGCCCCTGCACGAGTTCGTCCCCCACGATCTAAAAGGTCAGGAAATCATGGCCAAGGAAATGGGCGTAAGCGTGAAGGTCATCCAGGATCGTGTACAGAGCCTGAGCGAGCACAATCCCATGTTGGGACTCCGCGGCTGCCGTCTGGGCAACACATTCCCTGAGATTACAGCTATGCAGACACGTGCCATCCTCGGCGCTGCCATACAGCTGAAGAAGGAGGGCTTCGACCCGCATCCTGAAATCATGGTTCCATTGGTGGGCATCGTCAATGAGCTCGACGCTCAGGAGAAGGTCATTCACGAGACGGCTGCCAAGCTCTTCGCCGAGGAAGGCGTGGAAATCCCGTTCAAGGTGGGCACGATGATTGAGGTGCCCCGTGCAGCTCTCACCGCTGACCTCATCGCTGAAAAGGCTGAGTACTTCAGCTTCGGTACCAACGACCTCACACAGATGACCTTCGGCTACAGCCGCGACGACATTGCAAGCTTCCTCCCCTCGTACCTGGAGAAGAAGATTCTTGATGTCGACCCGTTCCAGGTGCTCGACCAGCGTGGTGTCGGCCAGCTCATCAAGATGGCTGTGGAGAAGGGACGCTCGACTCGGCCGGACCTCAAGTGCGGTATCTGTGGCGAGCATGGAGGTGAACCTTCATCAGTGAAGTTCTGCCACCGTGCCGGTCTCGACTACGTGAGCTGCTCACCTTTCCGCGTACCTATAGCACGTCTTGCTGCCGCGCAGGCAGCGGTTGAGGAATAATCGAAAGATGCTGAAAATCAGTTACATAAAGGGCAAGTATCTGGGAAACAGGTACTTGCCCTTAATTTTTTGTGCAT
>ONMG01000258.1 GCA_900318855.1 uncultured Prevotella sp. | reverse complement strand
GGACTGAGCTTCGACATCCTGGAGAAGGCCCTCATGCAGGCCAAGGCCGGTCGTGAGTACATTCTCGGCAAGATGATGGAGACGCTCTCGGAGCCCCGTGCTGAGCTCAAGCCGCAGGTGCCCCGTATCGAGGCTTTCGACATTCCGAAGGAATACATCGGTGCTGTCATTGGTCCGGGCGGAAAGATTATCCAGCAGATGCAGGAGGACACGGGTGCCACCATCACTATCGACGAGACCGACGGTGTGGGCAAGGTGCAGGTGTCGGCTCCCAACAAGGAGAGTATCGAGGCTGCCATTGCCAAGATAAAAGCTATTGTCGCTGTGCCTGAGGTGGGCGAGGTCTACGATGGCACCGTGAAGAGCATTATGCCCTACGGATGCTTTGTGGAGATTCTGCCTGGTAAGGAGGGTCTGCTTCATATCTCCGAGATTGAGTGGAAGCGCCTGGAGACGGTCGAGGAGGCCGGTATCAAGGAAGGTGACAAGATAAAGGTGAAGTTGCTTGAGATTGACCCGAAGACGGGTAAGTACAAGCTCTCTCACCGTGTGCTTGAGCCGAAGCCTGAAGGCTATGTGGAGCGCGAACGCCGTCCCCGCCGTGAGGGTGAGCGTCGTCCCCGCCGTGATGGTGACCGCCGTCCGCGTCGTGAGGGTCATGGCGACCACGAGGGTAGTGCTGAATAAGTCAGCCTGAGCGAACAGCATAAGGAGGCGCCCCGTATCTGAATAACCGGATGCGGGGCGCTTTTGGCTTTGCGGGGGTGGCTTTCCTCTTTGAACGAAGCTTTTCGGGTTGAAGAAAATCAATAGCTAAAGATTTAGACCAAACGTTTCCACGTACGCTTTGCGGACTTGTTCTTAATCTGTAGTTTTTTTGCCACAGACGACCACGGACGCTTCGCGGACTTGTATTCGTTCTGATGTGTGGATGAGCGGTGACAGATCACGGTACCAGCCTGTTTCCTGACTTCGCCAATGTGCCACCCTAACTGCTTTTATCTGGTTGATGTGTAAAGATAAAGGTGAAGGAAAATGGCCATGGAGAGGCTTTCGCTCCTATGGAGCCTTGAGGATAAAGCTATGGGATTGCCTTACGAGCAAGTTCGACGGCCACTCCATAGCTTTATCCTCACCCCTACGGGGCCAAAGTCTTTCCATGACGAAAATCGCTAAAGCGTAAAATTGCCCTTCGGGCATAAAATTAAGTGGTTGATGAGTCGGTTTGTAAGAAATGTGCGCACTTGTCCCCGTCCTTCGACTGAGAACTCCTCTCGATCTACATCATCAAGGACATAGTCTTGGTGATGCCCCCCCGTGTCAATATTTGCGTAGTGCGGGAGAACATCGCTCCATTGTGAGCGGAAGCCTGCCTATGATTTTCTTCACTTCTATTACAAGTTGTTGTTACTCTCTGATAATATATTCGATTTGGGTGTCCCAATTACGAAGACAGGTGTCTATAGCTGGATGATAATCAATGACACCAGTTTGTTTCCACAAAATAAGTGACGAAGTCAGGACTGCCACCCCTCTCTCCGTTAAAGGGCATACGCAAAGGATAACACCAATGCGTATGCCCTCACCAAAAACATAACCCCCCGAGATACACACATCTGTATCCAGCACCTCGGATCGAGGCGCTTTCAGCTGATGGCTTATTTTTTCTTGTTCTGCAGCGTCAACTCCACGATGTAGTCGGTCTCTGTAGGAGTCTTGGGCAACTGCAGAAGCACGCCGTTCTTGTTCTTCTTGAAGCCCACCTTGGTGGCCTCACCATAGACCTTAGCATTGAGCACCTTACGAGGCAGCACGGGGAGCTGCAGCTCATTGGTGTCGAGTTTCAGGATATGCACATACAGCTTGTTGCCCTTCAGCGTGGTGGCGCCCCACTTCTGAGGAGCCACATAGCCGCCGCGCGTGCCATAGATGGTCTCACCGTACTGGCGCAGCCACTCACCCATTCCCTTCAGACGCTCCAGTGCTGTTGCAGGAATTTGGCCATCGGGTTGAGGTCCTACATTGAGCAGCAGGTTGGCATCATAGCCGGCATCGGTCACAAGCAGATGGATGAGCTCCTTAAGCGACTTATAGTTCAGGTCGGTGATGTTGTAGCCCCAGTCGTCGTTCATGGTCTGACATTCCTCCAAAGGAAGCTCGCCAATCTCCTGATTGTCGGCAAATCCGGTGGTGTTATGTCCGGGGAAATCCTTTTCAAAGGTTTGAGCGTCCTCGCCGTCGAAGGGCTTCAGATGGTGATTATTGATGACGAGGCAGGCGGGCTGCAACTTATGAATGATGCGGTACTGCTCGGTGAGCTGCCAGTCGAAAGGAGTCTTGTCCTTGTCGTGATCCCACATACCGTCAAACCAGATGGCTCCCACCTTACCGTAGTTCGTGAGCAGTTCAGTGAGCTGCTGGTTCATGAAGTTGAAATAGCTCTTCCAGTTCTGTTGGTCAGTGGGACGACCCAGCTGCAGGCCTGTTCTACCCAGAGGATAATCCAGGCGGTGCCAGTCAAGGTGCGAATAGTAGAGGTGCAGACTCAATCCCTCCTTTTGGCAGGCTTTGGCCAGTTCGCCCACCACATCGCGATGGAAGGGCGTGCCGTCAACGATATTATAGTTGCTCGTAGCCGTCTTGAACATGGAGAAGCCATCGTGGTGACGCGTAGTAAAGGTGATATAACGGGCACCGGCATCCTTGAAGGCCTTTATCCACTCCTCGGCATTGAAGTTCACAGGATAGAAGGATGCTGGCAGCTTAGCATATTCC
>ONMG01000259.1 GCA_900318855.1 uncultured Prevotella sp. | reverse complement strand
GGTCCGTGATGGCTTGTGGCGAGGAGTGTCGCCGACGCTTGGTGTTGGGGTGCTGTCACGTTCGTGGCAGGAGTGTGTCACGTTCGTGGCAGGGTCGTGTCACGTTCGTGGCAGGAGTGTGTCACGTTCGTGGCAGGGTCGTGTCACGTTCGTGGTAAGCCCCTGTCGGCCAGGGTGCAGTGGGGTGGTGATGCAGGGTGGAGAGGGCTGAAGGTGGCGGGGGTGAGGGCTGAGAACAAGAAGGCCCGCACCGGCTCTGTCAGAGCTTGGCGCGGGCCTTCTTTCCTCAAAATGCGGGCCTTCAAAAGTGCGAGTCTTTTTCCCAATAGTGCGGTCTTCAGCCCAGATACTGTCGCAGGCGGCGGGCATCCTGGCTCTTGCGCACCTTGTCAAGGCTGCGCACCATGATTTGTCGCACGCGCTCCCTGCTCAGTCCCGTCTGCTCGGCAATTTCGGAGAGTCCCCTCTCGCGGCAGCCCAGTCCGTAGCCCTCGCAGAGAATCTCCATCTCGCGCGGCTTCAGCGCCTTGCACAGCACGCTGTGGATGTCGCTGGTGGCACTCTCCTGCATGACCTCCTTGTCGGTCGGGTCGTCCTGTTCGGCCATGATGTCGGACAGCGAGCCGTCGCCGTCCTCGCCGATGGGCGCGTCAAGACTGGTGGTCTTCTGGTTGGCAGTCAGGCTGCTGCTCACTTTCTCCTCGCTGATGTTGGTCATCTCGGCTATCTCCTGCGCGGTGGGCTGGCGCTGATGCTTCTGCTCGAAGTCGTTCACCTGGTTGCTGATTTTGGTGAGCGCGTCGACCTGGTTGAGCGGCAGTCGGATGGTTCGGCTCTTCTCGGCCAGGGCCTGCAGAATGCTTTGACGAATCCACCACACGGCGTAGCTGATGAACTTGAATCCACGGGTGGGGTCGAACTTGTCGGCAGCTCTGAGCAGTCCGATGTTGCCCTCATCAATGAGGTCGGTGAGTCCCAGTCCGCGGTGCTGGTACTGTTTGGCTACACTCACCACGAACCTCAGGTTGCTCTTCACAAGCGTGTCGCGGGCCTCCCTGCCCTGTCGGCCGCCGAGCTTCACCTGCTCAGCCAGGTCGGTCTCTTCCTCAGGAGTGAGCAGAGGATAGCGGTTGATGTCCACCAGATACTTGTTCAGCGAGTCGGTGTTGCGTGACGTAATACTTTGACTTATCTTCAATTCCCTCATCATAGTCTAAACATCCTTTCCAAGCGTTAGCATTGCAAAAAACATGCCAGCGAGCTGCTGCCTGAGTGTAGGCGCCGTCAGCCCCCTCTGACTCGTGTTGGGGCTGCGCCATGCTCGGCTCGGATTGTGCCGAGCAGACCGGCACCGATACTCCGGTGGAATGGGACAGAGCAAAAATAGTGGGATGATTTCTTTGCCATCTCAAAATAAATTGTCACCTTTGCAGCCAGCAATCTACTAATAACTATGTGATGAACGAAGAACTTGAAGTAAAGGAACTCGACCAGGTAGTGGTCAGATTCTCCGGCGACTCCGGCGACGGTATGCAGTTGGCCGGAAATATCTTCTCCACGGTGTCGGCCACCGTGGGCAATGGCATCTCTACGTTCCCCGACTATCCTGCTGATATCAGGGCTCCGCAAGGATCACTCACAGGCGTGAGCGGTTTCCAGGTGCACATCGGTGCCGGTCGTGTGTATACGCCCGGTGAGAAATGTGATGTGCTTGTAGCCATGAATGCTGCCGCGCTGAAAACGCAGTATCGGTTTGCCAAGCCGCAGGCGACAATCATCATCGACACCGACAGTTTCGGCCCCAATGACCTGCGCAAGGCGGAATTCCGCAGCGATGACTATTTGGGCGAACTTGGCATCGACCCCGACCGGGTGGTGGCCTGCCCCATCACGCGCATGGTGAAGTCGTGTCTGGCCGACAGCGGCATGGACAACAAGTCGGTGCTGAAGTGCCGCAACATGTTTGCCCTGGGACTGGTGTGCTGGCTCTTCAACCGCGACCTTCAGCTCGTGGAGAACTTCCTTCGTGAGAAGTTCGCCCGTAAGCCGATGGTAGCCGAGAGCAACATCAAGGTGGTGAATGCGGGCTTCAACTACGGACACAATGTCCATGCCAGTGTGCCGGCCACCTATCGCATCGACTCCAAGGTGAAGGAGCCGGGCCGCTATATGGACATCACCGGCAACAAGGCTACTGCCTACGGTCTGATAGCCGCTGCCGAGAAAGCCGGATTGAAGCTTTATCTCGGTTCCTATCCCATCACACCGGCCACGGATATCCTCCACGAGCTGGCCAAGCATAAGTCGCTCGGTGTCATCACTGTGCAGAGCGAGGACGAGATTAGTGCCTGCTCGGGTGCTGTGGGAGCAGCCTTCGCGGGGGCGCTTGCTGTCACGTCGACGTCGGGTCCGGGAATCTGTCTGAAGTCGGAAGCCATCAACCTCGCTGTAATCGATGAGCTCCCCTTGGTGGTCATCGATGTTCAGCGAGGCGGTCCTTCCACAGGACTGCCCACGAAGAGCGAGCAGACCGACCTGCTGCAGGTGCTCTATGGCCGCAACGGCGAGAGCCCGATGCCTGTGATTGCAGCCACAAGTCCCACCGACTGTTTCGATGCCGCCTATATGGCTGCCAAGATAGCCCTTGAGCACCTCACGCCGGTGACGCTGCTCACTGATGCCTTCATTGCCAATGGCTCGTCGGCCTGGAAGCTGCCCAAGATGGACGAGCTGCCCGAGATACATCCTCATTATGTCACCCCCGAACTGAAATACAAGTACACGCCTTATGTGCGCGACCCCCACACCAAGGTGCGCTATTGGGCCATTCCCGGACAGGAAGGCTACACCCACATCTTGGGCGGACTGGAGAAAGACGGTAAGACAGGAGCCATCTCCACCGAGCCTGAGAACCACAACAAGATGGATCATCTGCGGTTTGAGAAGGTGGCCAATATCGAGGTGCCCGACCTGGAGGTGCAGGGCGACAAGGACGATGCCGAGCTGCTCATTGTGGGCTTCGGCAGCACCTATGGTCATCTCTTCACGTCCATGCAGGAACTGCGGCGTAAAGGCTACAAGGTGGCACTGGCACAGTTTAAGTATGTCAACCCCCTGCCTAAGAATACTGCCGACGTGCTCCATAAATATAATAAGGTGGTAGTGGCCGAGCAGAACTTAGGACAGCTTGCTGCCTTGCTGCGCATTCGTATCAATGGGTTCGTGCCCTATCAGTACAACCAGGTGAAGGGACAGCCCTTCCAGGTGAGTGAGCTGGTGAACGGCTTCGAGCGCATCATCCGTTTGGACGACAGGGAGATGGGTCATACCTTCGAAGACAGAGTGCTCCACATTTACTAAGGTGACCGTCAAGATAAAAGAAATTGCTATGAGCGAGTATACAGCACAAGATTTCAAGAAGGGGCAGCCCCGTTGGTGCCCCGGCTGCGGCGACCATTTCTTTTTGGCCAGTCTGCAGAAGGCCATGGCTGAGTTAGGTGTTCCACCTTACGAGACAGCCGTTATCAGTGGCATCGGCTGTTCCAGTCGACTGCCCTATTATGTGAGTACCTATGCCATGCAGACCATTCATGGACGTGCGGCTGCCGTGGCTACAGGAGCCAAGGTGGTGAACCCCAAGCTGACGATTTGGCAGATTAGTGGCGACGGCGATGGGCTGGCCATTGGCGGCAATCATTTCATCCATGCCATGCGCCGCAACATCGACCTCAACATGGTGTTGCTCAATAATCGTATCTATGGTCTGACAAAGGGCCAGTACAGTCCGACCTCGCCACGAGGTTTCGTTTCGAAATCATCACCCTACGGTACGGTGGAAGATCCTTTCCGCCCCGCCGAGCTGTGTTTCGGAGCGCGTGGCCGTTTCTTCGCCCGCGCAGTGGCCAACGACGGTCCCGGTACGGTGGAGATTCTCAAGGCTGCTTATCATCACAAAGGAGCCGCCGTGTGTGAGATTCTGCAGAATTGCATGATATTCAACAACGGTGCCTACGACCCTGTGTACACCCGGGATGGCCGCAAGAAGAATGCTATCTACGTGGAGGATGGAAAGCCCTTGGTGTTCGGCGAGAATAATGAATATGGCTTGGTGCAGGAGGGCTTTGGACTCAAAGTGGTGAAGATTGGTGAGAATGGTGTCAACCTCGACGACATCCTCGTCCACAATCCCCATGAGCAGGACAACACGCTCCAGCTGAAGCTGGCCATGATGGACAACGAACATGGATTCCCCGTGGCGCTGGGTGTGATTCGTGATGTGGAGGCTCCTACCTACGATGAGGCGGTGAATGAGCAGATAGAGGAAGTGAAGGCCAAAAAGCCCTATCACAACTTTGAGGAACTGCTGGAGACCAATGATATTTGGGAAGTGAAATAGACTTGCCCGGCATATTTTAAGGGGGAAGCCGCTCTGACGACGATGGAACGTACGGGGGCTTCCCTCAATATATTAATAGTTAATACGATGAGGACTTATCTTTTGATTCTGCTTGCTCTGTTGGCTGTGGGCGCAAAGGGGCAACGCACATTGCGTGACTCGGTGACGATGGCCGACGGGACACGTCATTTCATTATGTATCTGCCTGCCGGAATGAAAAAGCAGGCTCCCTTGCTTTTCATCCTGCATGGTTACGGAGGACATGCCGGTTGGCCAAAGTGCTTCAGTAAGGCTGCCGACAAGTATGGCTTTGCCATCTGCGCGCCGCAAGGCTACAAAGATCCCAAGGGACGTCCCAGCTGGAATGTGGGCTATCCTTCTCAGCAGGGTTGGAGACAGGATGACGTGAAGTCGGTGTGCCAACTGGCCCGAGTGGTACAGAAAAGGTATGGATTGAGCCGTAAGAATACTTTCCTCACCGGTATGTCGAACGGAGGAGAGATGTGCTATCTGTTGGCCTATAACAACCAGCGAACTTTCCGTGCACTCTTCTCGGTGGCAGGACTGACATTGGAGAGTATGCCCGAAAAGCTTACGCTAAAGCGTCCCGTTCCCTTTGCTGAAATCCATGGAACCGAGGATAGAACCTCGGAGTGGACCGGTGACCCTATGAACAAGGGTGGCTGGGGAGCCTACTTAGGTGTGGAGGATGCCGTGGAACGTGTGATAAAGGTGAACCACTGTCAGCTTGTGGATTCTGTCGAGATGGGGAGTCTGAGAGGTGAGAAGGGCCACCGCACGGTGAAATATCGTTATGCTCATGGACGAAAGGGTACCGAAGTGCTGCTCTATCGGGTGATAGGTGCTCCACACTGTTGGCACGACCAGGATGTGGACTTAGGTGAAGAGGAGTGGCAGTTCTTCCGTAGGTATCTGAGATAGCGCCATTCAACGGTTGCTCTGCCTTAGAAATGGCTGTGGACGGTGGGGCTGACGCCCTTGTCGCACCGTAGGTTTCAGGATGGGCAATATGGCAAAGGCTGTCCGATGCCGGCATGACGTCGGACAGCCTTTGAAAGGGGGAATGTTGGAAAGGAAGCCGTTTAGAGTTTGTCGCCGTAGCTGAGGTCGCCGGCATCGCCGAATCCTGGCACGATGTATTTGTGCTCATTCATGCCCGGGTCGACGGCGGCACACCAAATGGTGGTTTTCTCCTCCGGCATCACAGATGCTATATGCTCGATTCCCTCAGGCGTGGCAATGACACAAGCCACATGAATGCGCTTGGGAGTACCCTTGGTGAGAAACGCCCGGTAGCCCAGCTCCATGCTGCCTCCGGTGGCCAGCATCGGGTCGGCTATGATGAGTGTCTTCTCGTCGATGCTCGGGGTGGCCAGATACTCCACGTGAATGCCCACCTTATGATGCTCCTCATCGGTGTACTCACGGTAAGCCGATACGAAAGCATTACCTGCATGGTCGAAGACGTTGAGGAAACCATTATGGAAGGGAAGACCGGCCCGGAAGATGGTGGCAAGAACGATTTTGTCGGTCGGCACACTCACTTTGGCAATACCCAGCGGAGTTGCCACTTCCTTCTCCTGATAGTTGAGCGTCTTGGATATCTCGAAGGCTTCGTATTCGCCGATTCGCATAATGTTGTTACGGAAGAGCAGACGGTTCTTCTGATAGTTCTGGTCACGAATCTCTGCCAGATACTGGTTGATGATACTGTTGTGGTCGGATAAGTTGATGATTTGCATAGTGAAAGTTTTATGTTAGGCTTCCGCTGTTACTGATGGTTCAGGTGCTTACGTTAGCCGGTGCAAAATTACTATATTAACGGAACTTTTGCAAAGTGAGCGTGGCAAATGTGTCGCGCTCCGCTGTCTTTTTGTAATCTTTAACCTAAAAAGGTTTTAAGGCCTTTGAATTTTCCCGCCGTCTGCTTTGGGGGTCGGCGCTTTTTTAATACCTTTGCGCTCGGTTTAGGAGTAATATATTCACAACTTAAATACATTTTCAGAAATGGCAAAGTTTGATAAATCAGTATTAGCAAGCTACGGAATCCAGACAGGGACTGCAGAGGTTCTGTACAATCCTTCTTATGAGGTGCTGTTCAATGAGGAGACCAAGGAAGGCCTCGAGGGCTACGACAAGTGCCAGGAGACCGAGCTGGGTGCAGTGAACTGCATGACCGGTATCTACACGGGCCGTTCTCCTAAGGATAAGTTCATCGTTGACGATGAGACTTCTCACGACACTGTATGGTGGGACTCTGAGGAATATCATAACGATAACCACCGCGCTTCTAAGGAGACTTGGAAAGCTGTGAAGAAGATCGCTCTCGAGGAGCTGTCTAACAAGAAGCTGTATGTCGTTGATGGTTTCTGCGGCACACACCGCGACACACGTATGAAGGTTCGCTTCATCGT
>ONMG01000262.1 GCA_900318855.1 uncultured Prevotella sp. | reverse complement strand
GAATTCCCCATCACCTGCGGATACGGCACCACCGAGACAGCCCCCATGATCAGCTACTCCGACTACCACGACTTCACCCCCGGCTCCTGCGGCGTCGCCGTCACAGGAATGGAAGTGAAGATAGCCAGCACCGACCCCGCCAACATCCCCGGCGAAATCCTCACCCGCGGCGTCAACGTCATGCAGGGATACTACCGCAACGAACAAGCCACCAAAGCCGTCATCGACAGCAATGGCTGGTTCCACACCGGCGACCTCGCCACCATGGACGCCCAAGGCCACATCTTCATCCGCGGACGCATCAAGAACATGCTCCTCGGAGCCAACGGACAGAACGTCTACCCCGAGGAAATCGAAGACAAGCTCAACTCCATGGCCATGGTAAGCGAGAGCCTCGTCGTGCAGGACGGCGAACGCCTCGTGGCCCTCGTCCACCCCGACTTCAAGGAAGCCGAAGAACTCGGATTCAGCCACGCCGACCTCAGCGACATCATGGAGCAGAACCGCCACCAGCTCAACACCGTGCTGCCCTCGTTCTGCAAAATCGCTGAAATCAAAATCCACGAGAAGGAATTCGAGAAAACACCCAAGAACAGCATCAAGCGCTATCTCTACGCAAAGCAATCATAACACCCCCGAGCGACAAACTCTTAGAACACAAAAAAGAACAACACTTATGACGGACTATACAACTTCCGGCCTCACGCCCGAAGAACGCTACGGAATAAAGATTCCCAGCTTCAACGCGATAATTCAGCAGTCTATCATCAACAACTGGGATCTCGATGCCCTCACCGACTACAAAGGCCCGACACTGCAATATCACGACGTAGCACGGAAAATAGAAAAACTCCACATCATGTTCGAAAGCAGCGGCGTGGAGAAAGGCGACAAGATAGCCCTCTGCGGACGCAACAGCGCCTGCTGGGCCGTAGCCTTCCTGGCCACACTCACCTACGGAGCCGTCGCCGTCCCCATCCTCCACGAGTTCACCGCCGAGCAAATCCACAACATCGTCAACCACAGCGGCGCCAAGCTGCTCTTCGTAGGCGACGTCGTGGCCACACAGATTGACCCCACCAAGATGCCCTCGCTCGAAGGCATCATCTACATCCCCGACTACTCACTCGTGCTCTCGCGCACCGACAAACTCACCTACGCCCGCGAGCACCTCAACGAAATGTTCGGCAAGAAATACCCCAAATACTTCCGCAAGGAGCACGTCAGCTACTACACAGAGCAAAGCCCCGATGAGCTGGCACTCATCAACTACACCAGCGGCACCACAGGCCACTCCAAAGGCGTGATGATACCCTACCGCGCCATCTGGAGCAACAACGACTTCGCCAGACACGTGCTGGGGAATATCGTGCAGCGCGGCGACAACGTCATCAGCATCCTCCCCATGGCCCACGAATACGGACTGGCCTACGAATTCATCTTCGAGTTCACCCACGGCTGCCACATCTACTACCTCACACGCCTCCCCTCACCGGCCATCATCGCCGCAGCCTTCGGCGAGATAAAGCCGAAAATCATCATTGCCGTGCCCCTGGTCATCGAGAAGATAATCCGCAAGAAAGTCTTCCCCAAGATTCAGAACAACAAGCTCCGGCTGCTCCTCAACATGCCCGTCATCAGCAAAAAAGTCAACGAGCGAATCTGCGAGCAAGTAGTAAAAGCCTTCGGAGGCAACTTCTACGAAATCATCATCGGCGGAGCAGCCTTCAACCGCGAAATCGAGGATTTCCTCCGCAAAATCGGCTTCCCCTACACCGTAGGCTACGGCACCACAGAATGCGCCCCCATCATCGGCTACAGCGACTGGCACACCTTCGAACCCTACTCCTGCGGACGAGCCGCATACCATCAGCAGGTGCGCATAGCAAGCACCGACCCCGAAAACACAGCAGGCGAAATCCTCACCAAAGGACCCAACGTAATGCTGGGCTACTACAAGGACGAAGAAGCCACCCGGAAAGCCATCGACAAGGACGGCTGGTATCACACCGGCGACCTTGGAACCATGGACGCCAAAGGCAACATCTTCATCCGCGGCCGCATCAAGACCATGCTCCTCAGCGCCAACGGACAGAACATCTATCCCGAGGAAATCGAGGACAAACTCAACTCCATGCCCCTCGTGGGCGAGAGCATCGTCATCCAGGAGGGCGAAAAACTCATCGGACTCGTGCACCCCGACTACGACGGCACCGAGATAGCAGGACTCTCGCACGACGACATCGTGAGCGTCATGGAGCAGAACCGCAAACAGCTCAACGCCGAAGTCCCCGCCTACAGCCGGCTGGCCGAAATACGCGTCATGGAAGAAGAATTCCAGAAGACCCCCAAAAAGAGCATCAAGCGCTTCCTCTATCAAAAGTAAGCAGCAGGCACCCGGCTGAATGCCGCACCCCCCATAAACAGCAAGAGCCTGCCCCCGGTGAGTATCCAGGGAGCAGGCTCTTCTCATTCCTGTCGGTGTCCGCAGCTCAGTCCAACAGCGTCGACGACCTCACACGGCTCAGCGTCTCGGGAGTCATCTGCAAGTAATTGGCAATGAAGTTGAGCGGCGCACGCAGCACCAGCTGAGGGCTCATCTTGCAAAGCCGCTTGTAACGATCCTGAGCCGTCTCAAACCTCACCAAGTCGGCATGCACCTGCGATATAATCAGACTCTCCTCAAGAATCTTT
Organism: uncultured Prevotella sp.; assembly: GCA_900318855.1. Taxonomy (GTDB): domain Bacteria; phylum Bacteroidota; class Bacteroidia; order Bacteroidales; family Bacteroidaceae; genus Prevotella. The sequence continues at coordinate 5,173 of ONMG01000262.1, read as the reverse complement.
CGGTAGAGCAGCTGTATGTTGACATTGTGCAAAGCCACCCGCTCCAGGTCGGCCTTGGGCAGCGCAAAGACATAGGAAGGCTCCAGCGCCTGCACCTGCAATTTTGTGGGCTCCTCGCGAAAGAGACTCTCGATGCACATGAATATCGTATGGTCGATGCCCAAATGCTCCGTGAGCTCCTTACCCTTCTTGAAATAGAACTGACGGATGAGACCGCGGTCAAGATAGAAGATGTCGCGGCAAACCTCACCCTCGCGGAGAATCATCTCGTTCTTCGCATATTTCCTCGGCACAAGAATACTCTCGAGCACATCGAGCTCCTCATGCGTCATCGTACTGTATCTGCGGGCTAACTCCCGAGCTATGTCCCGCGTTGTACTGACCTGTTCTCTCATACTACAATCACTTTTAATCGCCTTTATACCGTAACCAATCTTTATCAATCCAGCTTCAGCACAGCCAGGAAAGCTTTCTGAGGCACCTGCACGTTGCCGATTTGCTTCATGCGCTTCTTGCCCCTCTTCTGCTTCTCCAGCAGCTTGCGCTTTCGGCTCACGTCGCCACCATAGCATTTAGCGGTCACATCCTTGCGCACCTGCTTCACCGTCTCTCGGGCCACAATCTTTGCGCCGATGGCAGCTTGGATGGCTATGTCGAACTGCTGACGCGGAATGAGCTCCTTGAGCTTCTCGCACATCCTCCTGCCCAGAGCCACGGCATTGTCCTGATGAGTGAGCGTGGAAAGAGCATCCACCGGCTCCCCATTGAGCAGAATGTCGAGCTTGGCCAACTTCGAGGGCCGGTAGCTGTCAATATGATAGTCGAACGAGGCATAGCCCTTGCTGATCGACTTGAGCTTGTCGTAGAAATCAATGACAATCTCACCCAAAGGAAGCATGAAATGAAGCTCCACCCTGTTGCCGCTCACATACTCCTGGTTGATGAGCTCGCCCCGCTTGTCGAGGCAGAGCTTCATAATGGGGCCAATGAAATTGGTGCCCGTGATGATGGTCGCACGGATGTAAGGCTCCTCAATATGGTCAATCAGAGTGACGTCGGGCAGCCCCGAGGGGTTATGCACTTCCTTGCAGTTGCCCTGCTTGTCGTAAACCAGATAAGAAACGTTGGGCACAGTGGTGATGACATCCATATTGAACTCCCGGTCGAGACGCTCCTGAACGATTTCCATATGGAGCAATCCCAGGAAACCGCACCTGAAACCGAACCCTAAGGCAGCCGACGACTCGGGCTGGAAAGTGAGCGAAGCGTCATTGAGCTGGAGCTTCTCAAGCGATGCCCGCAGATTCTCGTATTCCGAAGGGTCGATGGGATAGACACCGGCAAAGACCATCGGCTTCACTTCCTGGAAGCCCTCAATAGCCGCGTCACAAGGCTCACCGACATGGGTGATGGTCTCACCCACTTTCACCTCCGTAGCATCCTTGATGCCGCTTATCACGTAGCCCACCTCGCCGGTGCTGAGCTCGTCGCGGGGTATCATGTCCATCTTGAGCACACCCACCTCGTCAGCTGTATATTCCATTCCCGTCTGCACGAACTTGAGCTTGTCGCCCTTGCGGATTCTGCCATTCACCACCTTGCAAAGCACGATGATACCCCGGAAGGAATTGAAGATGGAGTCGAAGATGAGGGCCTGCAAGGGCTTCCCGGGATCGCCCTCAGGGTGAGGAATGCGCTTCACCACAGCCTCGAGAATCTCCGGCACGCCTTCTCCTGTCTTGGCCGAGGCACGGATAATGTCCTTGCGGTCGCAGCCCAGGAGCTCCACGATTTCGTCCTCTACCTCATCGGGCATCGCACTCGGCATATCAATCTTGTTGATGACCGGGATAATCTCAAGGTCGTGCTCAATGGCCATATAGAGGTTCGAGATGGTCTGAGCCTGCACTCCTTGCGAGGCATCCACAACGAGAAGAGCCCCCTCGCAGGCGGCAATGCTGCGGCTCACCTCATAGGAGAAGTCGACATGCCCCGGAGTATCAATGAGATTCAGAATGTATTTCCTGCCCCCCGACTCATATTCCATTTGGATGGCATGGCTCTTAATCGTGATGCCACGCTCGCGCTCCAAATCCATATCGTCGAGCATCTGCCCCTCAGTAATCTTGATGGTGTTCGTCTGCTCCAGGAGACGGTCGGCAAGAGTCGACTTGCCATGATCGATATGTGCGATGATGCAAAAGTTTCTGATATTGTCCATGCCTTAGGCTTTGTTTACTGCAAAGTTACGTATTTTAGTCCTAAAATTCGGAAGTAATAGCCTAAAAAATCACTAAATCTTTTGTACCTTTGCCACACTCAAAGGTTTTCGTTGAGAATAGTTTGACATTAAACTGTCTAAAGATGAGAAAGATAACATTATTAATGTTGCTCTCCATCCTGCTTGCGGGATGCCATAAGAGCATCGAGGACAAGGCGGCTGAAGAAGCCCGGGAGTACACGCGGAAATACTGTCCTACACCCGTGGTCAACAACACCCGCACCGACAGCATGACCTTCGACCGCGCCACCAGGACACTACTCTATCACTGCTCTTTCTGTGGCCCTTACGACGACGCTGCGCTCATCGCCACCAACCGCGCCAGCCTCAGCCAGTCCATCATTAAGCAAATCAGAGAGAACGAGGGACTCCGGAAACTCAAGAAGGAGGGCTTCAGCTTCAAGTACATTGTGCACTCCGACAGCCATCCGCAGCAGATAATCTACACCCAGCTGGTCACTCCCAAAGATTACAAATAGAGCAGCCTGCCCCCTCCATTTGCCGGCAGCAGTCGGGCGCGTCGGCAAACCGTCAGGATGGCTGTCGGGCGCGTCGGCATCCTTGTTCTCATAGGAAAGATTAGTTATGCAAAAAGGGCAAGAGTAAGCTCCTGCCCTTCCTGCGTATTGTCGTCAAGTGCCCGAAGACTAAGGACGATCCTTCTTAGCCTTTCCGAAGCTCTTGTTTGGAGTAGCCGACATTGTGAAGTTCAGGCTGCCGCCGCGCATCACGTCGTCGTAAGTAATATAAGCTTTCTTATAATCCTTACCATTGAGTTTCACCGACTTGATGTAAACATTGCCATCACTGTTTGCCGGAGCATTCACGACGAAAGTCTTGCCGTTGTCGAGATGAATCGTTGCCTTACGGAACAGCGGACTGCCGAAGACCAGACGTCCGCCGGAGGGACTCACTTGGAAGAAGCCGAGAGCCGACATCACGTGCCAGGCCGACATCTGTCCGCAATCCTCGTTACCGGCATAGCCATCGTACTGATCGGTGTAGAACTTATCCTGAAGCATTCTCACACAAGCCGCGGTCTTCCATTGGGCTCCGGCATAAGCATATAAATAAGGTATATGATGGTTGGGCTCATTGCCATGGGCATACATCCCCACCATACCCGAGACATCGGGTGGAGCCCCCGGTCCAAGGTCGCCCGTGACAATAAACAGACTGTCGAGATTGCTGATGAATCGTGCGTCACTTCCGTGAAGCGCTACGAGACCATTGGGGTCCTGCGGCACCATGAAAGTATACTCCCATCCATTGCCCTCAGTGAAATCGCCCACACCATTACGATGGTTAGCGAGAATGGGATTGTAAGGTTCGTACCAGCTGCCGTCGGCCATCTTGGGGTGGATTTTCATTATGTTCTTATCCCAAAACAGCTTATAGCTTTCTCCTCGCTTGAGGAATTCATTGTAGATGTCCTCATGTCCGAGCTTCTTGGCCATCATAGCGGTGCCCCAGTCGTCGGCAGCATATTCGAGGTTCACGGACGTAGCCTCATGGAGTTTGTCGGCGGGGATATAGCCGTATTTCATAAACAGGCTGATACCATTCTGCTTCGGATTCTTCCCTGTCGATACCATGTAGCGCAGCGCACGCTCGGCATCAAACCCACCTATGCCTTTGAGAAAAGCATCGGCGATAACGGGAACAGAGCTATAACCCGGCATACAGTTGGTCTCCCCCATCTGCAACGGCCAAATAGGGAGTTTGCCATTCTGGTCGTAGATGCTGAGCATAGAGTTGATCATGTCGGGCACCTGCTTGCGGGCAATGATCGTGAACAGAGGATTCAGTGTACGATAGGTGTCCCAAAGCGAGAACACCGTGTAGTTCTTGAACGAATTGTTACGGTAAATCTTGTCGTCCATACCCCGGAAGTCACCGTTCACGTCGCAATAGAGCGTAGGTGCTATCATCGTATGATAAAGGGCCGTATAGAAGATCTTCTTCTGCTTGGGCGTAGCGTCGATATCGATGACGGAGAGTGCCTTGTTCCACTTATCAGTGGCCTGCTTGCAAGTGGCAGCAAAGTCCCATGCCGGCAGCTCCTTCTCCATGTTCATCCTGGCGTGGCTGCAGCTCACCGACGACAGGGCAACCTTGACGAGCAAGTCGCGGCAGTCGTTGTTGAAGTTCATCACGGCCTTCAGGGCCCTGCAGCTCAGTTCATCCTCACCCGAAGGCTCATCACCGGTAAAGGTGAGCAGACTCGCCATGGGCTTATTGAGCTTGATGTAAAAGAACACCTTGCGCTTATCAGCCCAGCCATGAGAGAAGCGGAAGCCTTCTATAGTAGTATCGTCGAGACGCCTGACATAGCTTTCATAGGCCTCGTTGCCGACAGCATTGACCAAGTCGAGAAGCACCCGGGGAGTGGCATTGCCGTTAAAATGATAGCGATGGAACCCCACTCGCTCGGTGGTGGTGAGCTCCACGTCAACACCATTGTCGAGCTTCACGCTGTAGAACCCAGGAGCTACCTTCTCCTTGGCGTGGCTAAAGGTGGAAGAAGCGGCATTCTCGAGATTGCCCTCCTTGCCTTTAAGTGTTCTGAGATTCCCGGTATAGGGCATCAGGATAATGTCGCCGAGATCGCCGCACCCTGTGCCACTCAGATGCTCATGACTGAATCCCGTAATCACATTGTCGCTCTCGTGGTAGCCCGAGCACCAGTCCCATCCTGATTTAATGTTATTGGGACCCAGCTGGACAGCTCCGAAAGGCACATTGGCTCCGACAAAGACATGACCGTGACCACCAGAGCCTATCATGGGATCGACGTAAGAGGCATTGCCCTTCTGTGCACTGGCCGGCGTCAAGCCAAAGACCAGCAGCACTGTGGATAGAATTAATTTCGTATTCATTCGGTTAGTTAAG
>ONMG01000265.1 GCA_900318855.1 uncultured Prevotella sp. | reverse complement strand
GGTTGAAGTCCTTCGTTGTTGAGGCTGCAATTTCTTCAAGTTGGCGCTGGGATAAAATCATGAGCAGTTGTCCTCCTTTGCTTCGACAAACCACTTGTCTCCTTCGTGAAAAAGAAATGACTCCTTTCCTCGAATCTGAACTGTGTAACGGATGCCTCCGCCTCCAACCTTCTTGGATGTGGCGCGGCATTTGTAAAGAATCTGGTCGATTTGAAAGATCACACCGTTGTCCCACCAGATTAGGCGAGGGAGGATTGCCCCCTCCTTGTCCACATCCAGCGTAACCGGGACGTATGCTTTTCTGTACTGTGTAGCCATTTCTGTTTTTCTCACTCCTGTTCCCTCATACCGGTGTATGCCGGTACGGATGATCTTCGGCAGCATAAATGCCTGTCCATTTGAACTGCTCAAAAGATGTAACTTTTTCGTGTACAACTACTCATGCCCCTTGACAGGATGAGCAATTCAGGATATACTATGAGTAGTTGGATTGCTCAGTCATTATTATACGCACTTCAAGTGCCTTTGTCAATAGACTTGCGCAATTTGATGTCGCAAACTTTTTGTGAACAGGAGTGATTACCAAAATGACGTTTGGAGAGAAATTCAAGGCTGAACGGGAGAAGCGGAAGCTGACCCAGCAGGAAGTAGCCGATGCACTGGGGATCAACAGGCGTATGATTACCCGGTACGAGAACGGCATTTCCTTTCCCCGTACCAAGGACGCTTACAGAAAAATCGCGGAATACTTCAAGGTGGATGTGAACTATCTGCTGACCGAGGACGAAGAGTTTGTGGTTCAGGCATCCGAGCAGTACGGCTCCCGTGGCATGAAACAGGCAAAGGACCTGATTGAAGGGATGTCCGGCTTGTTTGCGGGCGGTACGCTGTCTGAGCAGGACAAGGATGCGGTGATGAAGGCGTTGCAGGATATATATTGGGAATCCAAAGCCCGAAATGTTGAGAAATACACGCCGAAGAAATACAAGAAGACCGGTACGGACACAGAGGAATAACTGTCTGCGTCTCGGTTTCCCGACGGATTTACTTTGACTGTTTTCAACATGAAAGGGGTGAAGGTCCCGTGATAATTCGCTCCGAGGAAATATACAAAAAGGCGAACAGCATTGTCAAAAGCTGTGGAACAAGAGATACCTTGAAGATTGCCCGTGAGCTGGGCATTCATCTCCATTTTCTTGACAATCTGAACGATCTGCTCGGAATGTACACCTACCGCCATAAAGAGCGGCATATTCTTCTGAACTCCAACATGGAGTATCTGATCATGCAAATGGTTTGCGGTCACGAGATCGGGCATGATACCTTTCACCGTGATCTTGCCAAAGGAAACGAACCGCTCCCGGAGTTCGTGCTGTTCGATATGCGCACAAAACACGAATATGAGGCGAATGCGTTTGCCTCACACCTGATCATTGACGATGATGAGCTGATTGACCTGATGAAGCAGGACTACGATGTGGTGCAGCTCTCGGCTGCAATGGGAACAAACATCAACCTGATGCTGATCAAGCTCAACGAGCTGAACCGCATGGGCTGGCAGCTCAACTTGCCTTATGTACCGCACTCTGACTTCCTGAAAAATGTCAGACCGGAGGGTTGAATGAGGATGAAGGATAGTAATTAGATGAACGATAACGACTATAAAGAAGCCCTTTTCTATGCCGCTTCCATCTTTAACGAACGCTTGGGGGCAGAGTTCAGCGAAGACAATCTTGTACTGCGCTGCTTTCAGACGGAAAACCAGCAGGAAGTCTTTGAGCAGTTCTGCAAGCAGTATTTCCCTGACCGGCTGGAAGACCGATATACAGAGGACGGCTATTTTGACTTTCACGCCTCTGCATTCGTCGGCACAGGAGACGGCGCGGACGGAATCCTTTTGCGCACAGACATAGCGCGTCATCCGGCAGAGTTGAAGCACATTCTTCTGCATGAGCTGGCGCATATCTTCTGCACCCGCAACGAGATTGACGGAGATAATTTCTTTGAGCGATACTGCATGGACGATACCATCAGCCGCGAAGAGGACGGAACCATTAACGCCGGTTATGCGGTCTGGCGGGAACTGATTGCGGAGCTGATTGCATTTGAGCTGGATGACAACTGCGATGTAGTTCCGCTTCGACGCAAGAAAGACCTACTCAGCTATTACGAAGGAGAACTCCTGACCGGCAACGGAAAAATGGGCGTCAGCATGATTCTCTGTGAGGCAATGACCAGTGCTGAGGGCGAAGCGTCTATGACATGGGATGCTGCCAAAAGCAAGTTTGCACGGTTCAAGCCCTTTGATGAGCCACTGTACAGGGACTTGCTGGAACTGGTTTTTACACACGTTAGAGAATACTTTATCGTGATCGACCGCGACTTTATCTATGAAATT
>ONMG01000266.1 GCA_900318855.1 uncultured Prevotella sp. | reverse complement strand
TTTCTCTTTGCCGTACGACATAGAGAAATCCTAATGACCGATTTGGGTTTAATAGAATAACCGTACGGTGAAAGAAACTGACAGACTTGCTAGTCTTGAGCCTGCTTTTCAGGAAGGTCATCTTCAACCTTCACAAGATGTTCTTGAACGTGGTACCGTAAAGAGAGTTTTACTCTTTCCGACTTCAGGTTGCGCTTGGCAGTTTACCCAACTTGTAAGTGAAGAATGCTAAGCAGGCCAGCCTACAGGCCAGCCTGTCTATGGTTTCCACCATCGGGAGAGTCCCCCCACAGAGAACTTATAGAAGGAGGATTTGGGAAGTTTGCAGAGATCTACGCTGTATTGTCCAGTCTGCTCGTCGGCCAAACCGACAATTTGCCATTTATCTTCACCGCCTGTTGCGAAATTATTGGTCGTAGCAACATATACGGGCACCCGCCTCCTCACGTCGCCACTGCGCCTTCCAAGGTAGTTCCAGTAAAGCATCACCTTATCATCATACTTTCTTGCAAAAAGGTCGGCCATATGGCAACGGCCATAGAAAGGCTGCCCGTCGAGTTCAAAACCCACGTTACGGGGAATCTCAAAGTTCATCCACCGGCAGATAGTGGGCAGGATATCCACATGACTGAGCGTCGGGCTGAAGAAGTGCCGGTTCACCTTCTTGATGTTCGTGGCCATCCAGATATTGCGCTCATTGTCGGTCTGGCCTCCATGCCCGAAACCGGTGACGGCCCGTCCGTGATCGGTGGTGACGATAACGAGCCAGTCCTCCTTGTATTTCTTCTCCCTCATCTTCACAGCCTTCCACACTTGCGAGAGCAGACTGTCGGCCTTCATCACATAGCGGTCGGCGAAAGCACCATAGCCATGCAGGTGGAAGGCATCGTCAGAATACCAGAGATAAAGCCAGCTGAGGTCGGGCGCGTCGTTTCCGATACATTTGGCAGCATCGGCAGCAACCTGTATGTCGTAGTCCAGCACCTGCAGCTCGTCGGGCTTTTTGGGAAAACGAGCCTTATCGAGGTCGTAGCCGTCGAATACATAGTCGATCTTAAGATTCCCAGCCTCGGGCTTTCCAGCCCCAAGCAAAATAGTCCGGTTGTCAGTCCAGCTACTAAAAAGGGCTGTCGTGACGGGACGATGCTGGTTTTCTGCGATACGGAAGATGTTCCAGTAATTGTAGTTTATCTTAATATTACTGTTATCCCAGACATTGTGCTTGTTGACCCACGTCCCAGTAAGGATATTGGTGTAGCCAACGGCCGAGATTGTGGGAGTCTGATTATACATATTACGCTCTCCACCGCAAAAAGCGCGGCCGAGATGCCCCTCACGTGCTATCGACATAATAGTGGGGGGCTGGAGTCGCCAGATGCAGTCGGCCGGAATACCATCCAGAATTACGAACAACGCCTTGCGCTGGCGTGCTGCCAACTGCCCCGGCATCACAAAAAGCAGCAAGGAAAGAAACAAAGACAAACTTTTTCGCATGTTATGGAATTTAGATTTACGAATTATTTTCTGATGGCTGCACGGACAAAGAACCACAGATGCATGGCTACGGTGGTGACCAGTCCGTAATGGGAGCACATCACCTTAAACCTCTCACGGAGCGAATCCCGATGATTGGCCACACTCATACCTCCATCGAGATAGTGGGCCACAACCCGGTGCAGATTGAGAAGAGAAAGACCAGAGGCTGCACAATCCTTCATCACGCGTATGCACCAATCCACATCGGCCGAGTAGCGATAGTTCAGGTTATACGGGTTGCGCCGCGCCACATCGGTCCTGACATAAAAAGCCTGGTGACATACAAGCATACCCAGGCGAAACGATTTCCACGTGAGCCGCTCCGGCGGTGCGAGGCGACGGTGCCGGAGAAAGCGTCCCTTAGCATCCACGATATCGGTTTCGCCATAGAGCACTCCCGGTCTCACACCTCCTGTTTCGGCCAAAGCTGCAATGCTGTCAAGCGTATGTCTATTTGGCAGAGAGTCGCCAGCATTAAGGAACACCAGATAGTCGCCAGTGGCCATCCTCAGGGCCTTGTTCATGGCATCGTAGAGGCCACGGTCGGGTTCAGACACCACCTTCACCGTGCGCCCCTGACACTGCCGTGCATCAGAAACACGCTTATATTCTTCAGCCATCGCCCGTGTTGAGTCGGTAGAGGCTCCATCAACGATGAGATGCTCCACGCCCTCATACTCCTGCATGAGCACGCTGTGGAGAGTCTGCTGCAATACGGATGCCGCATTATAGGTGCATGTTACTATGGTAAAGGTTATCATAGATGGTAGTTTTTCAGAGCCATAGCTTCATTGTATAGCTCTATATATTGCATGGCAACAGTAGTCGGCGAGTATTTCTGCACCACCTTGGCCACGGCATTGTGAGCCAGTTCGTCAGAATCGGCCTCGGTAAGCGTCCAGCGGATGCCTTCGGCAAGTTTTGCGGAATCGGCAATGGGAGCAAGGAAACCGTTCTTCTGATGGTCTATCATCTCAGGGATACCCCCAACGGCAAATCCCATACATGGCACTCCGCAGGCCATCGCTTCCATAATGGTGTTGGGGAGATTGTCTTCCAACGAGGGCAGCACGTAGACGTCGGCAGCATTGTAGATATCCACGATTTTCCGCTCTTCGTTCACGTAGCCAAGGGGAAAGGCCGGCAGCGCGAGCTCGGAGACAATGTCCTCGGAGTGCCCGCCAAGGATGGCAACGCAGGCACTCGACTTCAGCCCGGGATTCTCGGCTACGAGTTTTGCTACGGCCTCCACAAAATACTTCATACCCTTGCGTATGGCTGTGACACGCTGCGAGACGAAGAGAATCACCTTCTTTCCTTGAGGCAACCCCGCTCTGAAACGGGCTTCTTTCTTGTCGATGGGGTGGAAAACATAGGTGTCGATGGGATTGGGTATTGACGTCAGGCGCTGGCCCTGCATGAGCCGGCTCTCTTTGGCCTGCTGTTCGAGCCACTTGCTGCAAGCCGCAAAACGGATGTTACTGTTGCGGTAGAGCTGAAGTTTCTTCTTGTAGACACGTGCCGAGAGGTCGTGGGGCGCCCCTCTGCCTGGAAGCAGAGGGCAATTGCCACAGGCTGAACAGAAAGCCTTGCACCCGCGAGGATAGTGACAGATGCCCGTCACAGGCCACATGTCGTGCATGGTCCACACCACGGGCTTACCGCTGCGCAGAATGCGGCGAATGTCCTTCAGCGAGAGCATACCCTGGTTTATCCAAGCCAAATGGATGACATCGGCCTCGCGGTACTCGGGGAGATGCGTTATGTCGCAGCCTGTATTGGCAAGGTCGATCTCAAAAAGATGGTCGCGGTGAAGATGAAGATGCCAGAAAACGCACCAACGTTCCCAAAGGAAACGCCGCTGCTGCCTCAGACCGTGTTTCAGCCCCACCACAGTGATTTGAGACGACAACTTGTCGCGTACAAGCATTTTAGCCTTCACGCCGTTGTTGTTGAGCGCAGCCATAAGTCTGCTGGAAGCCACCGCAGCCCCGCCCGTATTCTCGCTTGTGTTCACTATCAGTACTCTCATGTTGCTCAGTTTGAAGCGAAGTTACATCATTTCAGACAAATGGCAAAGCTTTATTCCATTTTTTTGATAAAAGTGGCTAGATCTGGCCTTAGAGTGTCTTCATATTGCACATAGACGTATCAACCAAATATAATAAAAGTAATTCAAGTTCCGCATGCCCTTATGCTCCTTCTGAATCGTAGTGTCTCGCTGACAGACTCCGATTGTTGTCGGTGCCAAATGAGCTCAAAAATGGGAGAGTGTGCAA
>ONMG01000271.1 GCA_900318855.1 uncultured Prevotella sp. | reverse complement strand
GGATCACAACGACTGCCGGAACGGTTTATGAGTTTGATCAGGATGATATGGTCAAGGGCAGCGGGTATATCACAAGCCAGTGCTGTGAATCTACGGAGATCGAACTGGGAACGGTGTATGCTGCGGAGATGGGGATTTCGCTTTTCTCCGAGATCAACTGGTATACGCTGGAAGACGCGAAGGTAGAGCTCGCCGCATTCTCCGCAGACGACAATCTAGGAAAAGTAGTTGTTGCCGGAGTAGTAGATGCGCTTCTGACCGTTCGGCCCAGTGTGAACCTTCCTGCGTCGCACAAGCTCCGCCTGCACCTGCATGAAGATTTCCTTCGGAATGATGGCCTCGTCGGAGAGGTCTTCCTCACGAAGCTCTCCGATACGCTTGGCCTCCGGCATGAGCTCCTGCAGACGCTCGAACAGCTGATCCAGCTCCGTCTTCTCGGAAAGCACCTCTTCAATAAGAGGAGCGCCGTCCGGAATGTAATCGGCGAGCGTTCCTTCGCCGTCAGGCAGTGGATCGTCAAGAGAGACGGTCGTGTTGTTGTGGAATTCGCAGTCGAGGCAGTTGCCGTCGCACAGCCACCATTTGCTGCGCGGGCAGAAGCACTCGTCGCGATACTGCATTCTCTTGCGAAGAGCAGTGCACCAGCGGTCGTAATCTCTGTACTGGTCTTCCGGGATTTCGTACCACTGCTTTGTGGTCTTGTCGTAGATGCGATACTTCTTGGATTCTTTTGTCATGAATTTTTCCTCCTGTGATTTGCTTTTGCGAAGCAGTCACAGGGGGAATTCACAGACTGTTGATCCCAGAGTCATGCAAGATCATTGAAACCGAGCACGGATTTCGATATAATAGGAATTGGTAGGAAACGTGCAGAAATGCTCCGAACCATGTATCCCATGCGAAATCCGCCAGCTGAGCGATTTCTCCCGTGATCACTTCGCAGGACTCACCAAATCGTTCGCAAGGTTGGCTTCCATAGTTCGTAAGGTTCTTAAGGTTCGGGTTTTGAAAAAGCAGAGGAAAATAGTGACAACAGATGGAATACCAAGGCTATGCGGCGGAACGTTCTTCGTACTCCTGCTGCAGGCATTAAAAAATAGGAAAAGCGCCCGAGAGCATTACAAAGGAGATCGTGATGGCCTCTCTGACCCGGAAGTGCTCATCGGGCTTATCAAGGTAATCAATCCTGATTACGAGTCGCCAAGGCTCGAGCGGATAAAGACAAAGACAAATGATTTCAAGGCATGCAAGCTGTCGAAGGGTGAGTATCTTCCCTTTGGAAACACACAGGAAGTAGAGGTGTTTGACGAAAGAATCAGAACGGATTACAGGTCTGCGCTGATTTCTATGACGGATTTTGTGAATGAGTTTCTCGACCTCGGAGAAACCGTGTATAAGGATGTCAGATTGGTAAAAGCACTGATTGAACTTGTCCAGTGTGACGACAGCATTGCATCGGATGAAGGATTCTTCATCCGCGACGATGGAGGGCAAATAAAAAAGGCCGCACTTGGCGACCTAACAGAAGGGTGCTATCCAGCATTTTTGCTTGGAATCTGGCACTATGTAGTTGTGAATCGGAAGGACAATAGTATCGGAAAACCTACATATGATAAATGGTGCCCAGAGAATGGCGGTGGCCCGAGAAACTACTCAGGCAATATGGGCAAAGGCATTACAGCTGACATCAGGACATATATGCCGAGGCCCACGGATGCGGAACCGGCGGATGATGCCCAGCCTGATAATGAGTCAAATGAAGATGAGCAAGAGGACGACAATCAGTCTGCCGCATTTTCGCAGCAGGTAATCAATAATCCTCTGTTTATTCAGCAAAACGGGGATAACAATACGATCCTGCCAAACTACGGCACAGTAAATTTGACAATCGGCGGAAAGAAAGGAGCCGCGGATGAGTGACAAACTTGAAGTAATATCAGCCTCCAATCTTCCGGACGACAGGAAGCCAGATGTGACACAGACCGGCAATGAGAATGTGGCCATTGCAAACTACGGTACACTTCAAATGCAGGTCAACCAGCAGTTTTGTGGAATGCCACATCTTGGAGGACAGTTTTATGTGCCACCACGGATCAACCGCGAGTATTACAACATCTTTGTCATCGGCACTGAGGAGTACGACAAGCCTTATTTCAAAGTCCCGCGGGATCGAGCTTTGTCCGAGTGCATGTCTAAGGAGACAAAAGAAAAATTCTCTAGCATGACGAAAGAGGACAAGCAGCAAATCATTATGATGCCGTCTCTTTTCATGGCGGAGAATCATCAGTACGGTAATGCCGATGATGGCCAGAAGGTCATATACGGTTTTGTGTCGGATTACAAGATCTACGAAAATGATGTGAAGGTTTACTGGTGCGGGTACAGACTGGACATTCCTCAGATACGGCTGAATGAGCTTCTGGAAGAGCTGCAGCTTATCGGAGACAACCGGTTCAACGAGATGAATCGGACACATTGGGCAATAAAGAGATGCGACCTGATACAAGAACTTCAAGAAGCAGGCATCGAGATTCCGGTATTTACATATGGAACATCGAATTGAGATACGGAGGAACAATATGAAAGACGAAGTTCAGAGAACAATGACGGCAGACGAAATGCCTGAAAAATGGGTGAACCTAGACGATATAGCGGACTATCTGAGCGTCAGCAACGACACGATAAGAAACTGGATTAAAGACGGGAAGCTTCCTTATTACAAGGCGGGCAAGCGTTACAAATTCAAGATTTCGGAAGTGGACGAGTGGCTTCGCAAAGGAAAAATCACCGAATGATAGAACATAGTAAAGGGAGGAGGAACCAGGTATGCAGGATAAGATGACTTCGCTGATCACAAAGATAAAACTTGATGCCTCTACGGAAGCCTATACTTTTCATGATGAGGAAGTCTGTCCGACCTACATCAATTTCTTCTTCGGAAAGAACGGAGCCGGGAAAAGCAGTATAGCGGATGCATTCAGGCACCCAGAGTGCCTTTAATGGAAAACCGGCATCAGCCCGGCAAACTATTCTGTTCTAATTTATGACAAGACCTTCGTCAGCCAGAATTTTGCAGACTATGGCAACCTGAAAGGTGTTTTTACGCTGAGCCAGAAGAATGTCGAAGCAAGGCAGCAAGCGGAGGCTGCAGCGCAGAAACGGACACAGGTCGCACAGGATGGTAAGAAAGCTGCTGAAGCCAGAGACAAAAAGCATGGAGAATTAGCTCCGCTGCTGGAGAGTTTCAGAAACGTCTGCTGGGAAGGCGCACGCGAATATCGCAAGGACTATGACCAGACGCAGGATAAGAAGAAGTCCCGCGAGCGGTTTACCGACGAGGTGCTGTCTGGAGACTATTCTCCAGTCGACCATAACGACACGGCCATAAAGGAGCTCTATGACGTAGCTTTCGATCCGGATGCCAGAAGATACGATCCGTTCAAGTCATCTTCTGAGATTTCCAGCAGCTATGATTTGTCCGGGCTTCCGCTGCTTGCTGAAGCAATTACGAGCAGCGGCGGGACGGAATTTGCTAGATTCATGAAAGTACTGAACGCTTCAGAGTGGGTTCGCCGTGGCCACGATGCCTATGTTCATAAAGCTGACGGAAAATGTCCTTTCTGTCAGCAGAAGCTCCCAGACGATTTTGAGGCATCTATGGCAAGCGCATTTGATGAAAGCTATCAGGAGTCGCTAAACACACTGCGTACTCTGCAGTCTAACTATGACACGAAAATGAAAGCTCTTGTTGCGCTGTACCAGGGCAATCTTGACGACGCCTATCCCAAAGCAGAGGAACTGGCCGTTTACGGAACAAAATTGGCAGAGCTTCAATCCCGCATTCTCGAAAACAATCAGCTGATTGCCGATAAGATTTCTTCGCCGGTAAAGGTAATAGAGCTGAAGGATACCGATGCAATTATTTCAGAACTGGATGCGTTGGTTTTACAAATCAACAGACAGATTCAGAATAATAATGACATTGTCGCTGCAAAATCCAGCAAGCAAAGTGAGTGCAACCGCATGGTCTGGGAAAAGATCGCCTTCATCCTGAAGGAGTATGTTGCCGACTATATCAATTCGAAAAAGAAGATCGAGGATTAAGAAGCGGTGCTGCAAGAAAAGGTCAAGGATCTCCAGACACAATATCGCTCTCTGACACAGGAGATAAACGACCTGAATGCCGGGATTATCAACACGGCTGATACGGTACGAAGCATGAATGGCTACCTGAAAGACTCCGGATTCGAAGGATTCAGCCTGCACGAAAAAGAAGGTGTCAAAGGTGGATATGAAGTCATACGCGATGACGGTAAAGTGGCCGTGAATCTAAGTGAGGGCGAGCGCAACTTCATCGCGTTCCTCTACTTCTATCATGTAGTTCGCGGTATGCGGTCAGAAACAGACTCTGGCAAAAACAAGATCGTCGTAATCGATGATCCGGTTTCAAGTATGGACAGTAGCGCCCTCTTCATCGTAGGTTCTCTGGTCAGGGAAATGATAGGAATATGTGCAAATGTTGCTGATCCGGTTGAAAACGAGAATCCGATATTCGCTGGAAGGTACATTGAGCAGATCTTTATCCTGACGCATAACGCCTATTTTCATCAACAGGTCGTATATGATCAGGTGGGCCGGTACAGATACGTTTCGCTGTACAAGATTAACAAGAAGAACAACGTGTCCTCAGTTGAACTTTGTGTCACTCCTGCAGGCAGGATTAGCGAAAGAAACAGAAACTATGATCCGGTACAGGGTTCCTATCATGCGCTTTGGCGCGAATACGAACTGCTGGATTCGCCAATCCCGCTGATGAATGTCATGCGCCGGATTCTGGAGCACTACTTCATACAGCTTTGCGGGTACGATAGCGCCGCAATGAGTACGAATGTGCTGGAAGCTGTAAAGAAAAAGATTGATGAGGAATCCAGCGGCATGGTGCCGGATTACACGAAATACCATCTGGCAGGTGCCATGCTCTCCTATATCCGGCATACAGATTCTTTTAATGAAGGGCTGTACTTTGTCGACGAAAGCATCGATTGCGACTAGTACCGGGATGTGTTCCACACGATTTTCATGGTGATGGATCAGGAACAGCATTACAAGAGAATGATAGAAGAAGTCGGATAAGGTTGTCCATGGCACTTGGCCTACGGAATAGATTACATATGGAAGGCGAGAAAGGTTAATGAAGGTATTTGATAATGTCACGAACATCGTTCGAGACGACATGAAAAAAACGATAAAGCGGAATAGTAAGGTTTCCGTGGCAGCGGCTTGCTTTTCTATGTATGCCTATAGTGAATTGAAGAAGCAGCTCGAAAGCATTGATGAGTTCCGCTTC
>ONMG01000325.1 GCA_900318855.1 uncultured Prevotella sp. | reverse complement strand
TTGGAAATGAAAAACTGATTGCTCTCGTTGAGATTAAACATAAAACTGTAAATTTCCGGCAAAGGTCGGGAATTTACAGCTTATAGAAAAGACGGCCTAAAATGGATGGTTACGTATCATGCTTGCTTCTTATTGCCACTGAGGCCGTTATTTGGCTCAAATATGAACTCACGGGGATGACAATCAACAGCGTCTTATGCGCGGAAGGACTCAGAGGAGAAAGCGTGTGGAGGATAGCTGCTGTACATAGCTGCCCATGAACACCGCATGATTAATACGCCACTTTTCAGAGGGTCAAACATATGTTTGCCATATCTCCGGCATATGGTGGACTATTGTACGGCATATGGTGGATTATTGTGGCCTGCCGGAGGAGGCACACGAGTAGCCCCTCTCACCCACATGTCTTCTCGCCGGAGCCGTAAACACACCAATAGGGTAGTCTTCATCCGTACTGGCCGGAAATTTCGTAAGCAAGCACATCATGCCCTTTTTGCGTAACGGAATGACTTTCAGTTGGGTCAGATGCAGAGCACTGCAATTGGAAAAGCGTGTTGAACAAAATTACCTGTAATTTGGACGATTTTACCAATGGCACTTGCCGGAACTTCTTACCTTTGCAGAGTATGAATACTAGCTATTCTTCGACCACATCATGGCAATTATGGCTCAAGTAGGGCTACAAATAATTAAAAACCAGTATTATGAAAAGAAGCAAACTTTTACTCATGGTGTCTTGCGCGCTGTTTGCATGCGATGCGTGGGCACAAAACGAAGGTGAGGTTATCGACCTTTTGCCAGACGGAGTGACGGTGAACGTTAATTCCGAGCGTAAGTTAGGCAAGGAGAAGAACGTGGTCGTCTGCGGATCTCCCAAGAAAGGCTACAAAGCCTTCTTCGCTGCCACCGACAGCGAGCATGGCGAGGAGCTGTGGGTCACCGACGGCACCAAGGCCGGAACAAAAATGGTGAAGGATATCGTGCCTGGCACGGCCAGTTCCAATCCATCCTATTTGGGGCGTCTCAACGACAAGTGTCTCTTCTCCGCCAATACAGACGATGCAGGTCGCGAGCTATGGGTTTCTGATGGTACCGAGGCCGGCACTTTCATGGTGAAGGATCTCTATGCCGTAGGTGATGGCGATCCCAAAGGCTTCATGCAGGTCAACGAAACTCAGGCAGTCTTCGGAGCTATCGACGACGAGAGTGCCGAATACGACCCCGACAAAGGTGCACAGTATTGGGTGTGGGTCACCGATGGCACCGAGGCAGGAACTAAGAGACTGTCCGACAAAATTAAGATCGACAACCCCGGAAAGGAAAACACCAATCTTCATTATCCTTACGTGCGCGTAGGTCGTAAAGTGTTTTTCAAGGGCGACGATGTCGACGGTAAGTATGGTACAGAGCTGTGTGTCACCGATGGTACCGAGGCCGGTACCTATCTGGTGAAAGACATCAACTACGAGGAGAACCAAGATGCCACAGCCAAGGGCCTTACTGGCTATACGCGTGACTCTGCTATCGACAATTTGGAAAACTTCAACAATCAGAAAGTAGTCTTCAAGGCTTGGACTCCAGAGTATGGTAATGAACCCTGGGCTTCCGATGGTACGGAGGCTGGCACCTATCTCATAGTAGACACTAATCCCGGCAAGAATGACGCTGGAATCGGTATTAGCGGCGACGGCTTTGGTCCTGGATGGGAAGTATTCAAAGGCCGTATCTGGTGCCGTGTCCACAAGGACAGCATCGGTAATGAGCTTGGTGGCTACAGCACTACACCGGGCGACGAGGTAGTCTACGATGTGAACGACCTCGCTCCGACGGCCAAGAACAGTTCTTATCCTGATCCTGGTTGCGTGTTCCAGAACACCTATTTCTTCTGTGCTGCTCACGGGTTCGATGCTGCTCAGCCCAATAACTGGGGCGGCGAGCTTTGGGCCTTCGACGGTGTCAACAAACCCTATATGCAGAACGATTTCTGCCCCGGTACGCAGTGTGACTGGGTGAAAGAGCAAACCGTGGCAGGTGGTTCTCTCTATTGGTACAATGAGGCCAATGACAATCCTGCCGTCTATGGCGACGGTCTCTATCGTCTCGACGACAAGGATGCAACGCCCGTTGTATGCCCCCATATCACCTCTACAGGCGACCATGTGCACAGCCTTCGCAACCTTGGTGGTCAGATTCTCTACTGCTCAGCAGCCACGAGCCGTATCTACACCTTCAAGTATCACAAGACGGGATGGGACGGCAAGAGCGACATGGGCTATCTGGAGCCAATCTTCGATGGTGTGACCGACCCCACCGACCCCTCTTATGTTGATCCTTACCAGAAGGCGCTCACTGGCATCCAGGAGACTGTGGTCGAGAAGAATACCAACACTGGCGACATATATACCATCGACGGCATAAAGGTGGACTCCAAGAATCTCAAGCCGGGACTCTACATCACTGCAGGCAAGAAGATTGTCAAGCGTTGACAGTCTACACCCCAAAACTGATAATGAAGCGCTGTTCTGATGCGGCGCTTCATTATCACTCTTACATCATCACATAACCCCTTATGGAGGGTTCCCTTATTTTGAAAACAATATTATGCACAATTACACTTATAAAGCAACACGGCTGACAGTGCTTTTCCTCATGATGCTGGTCTCCGTAATGGCATACTCCCAGAAAATCACAGTCAAAGGAACTGTCATCGATGGGCAGACCAAAGAGCCATTAACGGGCGTCACCATCAGGGAAAAAGGCAATGTCTCCAACGGAGCCGTCACCGATGTCGACGGCAATTACACCATCACAGTGCCATCGAATGCTACCCTAACGTACTCGTTCATGGGCTTCAAACAGATTCTCATTCCGGTGAGCGGACGCAGAAGCATCGATGTGACTATGAATTCTGAGGCTGAGCAGCTTGATGAGCTCGTGGTCATCGGATATGGTGTGCAGCGCAAGAGCGACATCACGGGATCTATTTCCTCGGTCTCAGGAAAGGACATCAACAATATTCCTGTTTCTTCTACACTTCAGGCATTGCAAGGACGTGCTGCGGGTGTGAACATTATTCAGAATACCGGTGCCCCGGGTAGTTCAACGACGATAAAGATACGCGGTACAGGTACCATCAACGACTCCGATCCGCTTTATGTGGTTGATGGCTTCATCGTCGACAATATAGACTATCTCAATCCCAACGACATCGAGAATGTTGAGATCTTCAAGGACGCCGCCTCAAGTGCTGTCTATGGTTCGCGTGCAGCCAATGGCGTCGTGGCCATCACTACCAAAACGGGAAAGGAAGGTAAGGTGCGTATTACCTACGACGGCTATGTGGGCTTCTCTAATCCATGGAAGAAGATTGATGTCATGGGTCTTGAGGACTATGCACTCATGCAGGACTACATTAATTCCTCCAAAACATACTCCGAGGATGGGCGCCTCTACATGACTAAGCAGGCCGACGGCACTTATGCCTTCGACCAGAACAAATACAATCTCCTTGATACCATTCGCCATAACGGTGTGGGCAACTGGTGGGATGCCATCACCCGTACAGGCTTCAAGACGCAGCACGGAGTGAGCGTCTCCGGAGGCTCCGACAAGACGCAGTTCCTGGCCAGTGCCAGCTATTTTAAGGAGAACGGTATCGTCAAGACCTCCGGTTACAGTCGCATCAACACAAGGCTCAATCTCAAGACACAGCTTGCCAAATGGCTCGATTTGACTGCCAATATGGCTTTCACCCACGACGACCACGACGGGATTCCCGAGGGTGGAAGCAGCATCCTGAAACAGGCTCTCTATGAGTCGCCTTTGGAGTACCTCCATGATTCCAAAGGCTATTGGTACAGCAATAATCCCTTGGCTGTCCTCGACCGCAACAATGCTGAGACCACCAATAACCGGTTGGACCTGAATCTCAGCCTCGATGCACGCTTCTTGAAGTATTTCGATTATCAGTTCAAGTTATCCTACTATACCACTCATCAGACTGACGACAACTTCTATGGGGTGTGGGGGCTCGACGAAGATTTCGTAATGCCCAGTTCACTATCTCAGGTTTACAAGTACCAGAATACGGTCAACAAATGGGAGATGAACAATCTGCTCACTTTCAACTGGAGCGACAAGCATCATAAGGTTACGGTTCTTGCCGGTCAGACTGCCGAAGGCTACAAGAACAGCTGGCAGCAGTCCTACCGTAGTGGTACGCCGAGCAATTCCGACATCTTCCATTATCTCTCGAGCGCTTACACCGGTGACAAAACTTACGGCCTCGACCGTGAATGGACGGCAATAGGTCTCATCGGCCGCATTAACTACAGTCTGAACGACATCTATCTCTTCCAGGCCAACGTTCGTGCCGACGGTTCATCGATGTTCTCCAAAAACAACCGTTGGGGTATCTTCCCCTCGGTGTCCCTCGGCTGGAGATTCTCCAACGAACCGTTCATGAAAAATGTCAAGTGGCTCTCCAACGGCAAGCTGCGTGTGGGCTGGGGACTGCTCGGTAACAACCGTATAGATGTGCTCTCGCGCTACACTTATCTCACCTCTGGTTACAACTATCCTTATGGCCTGGGCAACTCCACGGTCTATGAGGGAGCTACGGCCACTGTCCTCGGTAATGATGACATCAAGTGGGAGAAGAACGAGAGTTGGAACGTGGGTGTCGACTTGGGCTTCTTCAACAACAGACTGTCGCTGACAGTGGAGTACTTCAACCGTCTCACCACCGACATGCTTCTGCGGGTTCCTACCGTGAGCTCTGCCGGTCTCGACGCCTCACCTATGACCAATGCAGGCGACGTGCGTAACTACGGATGGGAGTACGACGTGAAGTGGCAGGACAACATTGGTAAGGACTGGCGCTACAACGTAGGTTTCAACCTCTCATGGATAAAAAACAAAGTTACAAAGCTTGGAACAGGAAATGAGCCTATCTATGGCTGTTACAATGGTGAGGGAAGTATCGTGGACTACGTGACCAAGACTGCTGTAGGCCAGCCTATCGGTTCCTTCTTCGGTTATGTAACCGACGGTATTTTCAACACCGCCGAGGAGGTAAGGAACAGCGCGCAGTACGAAGTGGGCAAGGCCGACTTCGAGCAAACCTATCAGCCGGGTGACTTCCGCTGGAAGGATCTTAATGGAGACAACCGTATCACCGCCGAGGACCGCACCTATTTGGGGTCTCCGCTGCCTAAGTTCGTGTTTGGTATTCCTATGGCCGTAGGCTATAAGAATTTCGATCTTAGCATCTTCTTCCAAGGTCAGACGGGCAATAAGATTTTCAATATCATGGACTATTATCTCGATAATGCCGCTGCAGGAAACTGCTATGCAGACCTGCGGAGCAAGCACTGGTCAGGCCAGATTCCCGGTAAGGCCCGCGAATATTTCCCGCTCAACCTGGACGCCAGCGTCCCCGACCTTTCCAACAACGACTCACCGCGCAATTTCCGCGCAAGCGACTTCTACGTGAAGGATGGGTCCTACCTGCGCCTGAAGGAACTGCAGTTTACATACAACTTCCCTCAAAGCATCCTCGCAAAGTTGAAGCTTTCATCGCTTGCCCTCTCCCTGACGGCTTACAATTTGCTCACCTTTACAAGCTACGACGGCCTTGATCCTGAAATCGGACGCGTGGTAGGCAGTGAAAGCAACAACCTCAGTATGGGTGTTGACGAAGGAAACTATCCGCAGGCACGTTCGTTCACTTTCGGTGTAAAACTAGGCTTATAATAAAGATATAGAATGAGTATGAAGAAGATATTTATATCAGGTCTCGTCGCCTTGGCGTGCATGGCCGTTCTCTCGGGATGTAGCGATTTCCTGGACAAAGAGGTGCAGGCCAATCCTACGGATAAGACCTATTACGATACACAGTACAAGATGCAGTCTGCTCTTGATGCAGTCTATGATTTGTTGCAGTCCGACAGCTATAACGACCAGGAGTGGCGCTTCGGTGAGGCCATGGGCGACAATGTTTTTGGAACCGATGAGGGCACGTCGAGCCAGATGGGGCAGCTTGTCAACTTTATTTTTAATACTTCGAACACGTGGATTCTCCAGCGATGGCAAGTGAACTATAAGGGCATCCATCGCGCTAATCAGGTTATCCATAATATCCATCGTGTTCGCATCACCACCGACTCCTATTCGGCCTATGAGGGTGTGCGCAATATCTACGGCCAGGCCTTGTTTCTGCGTGCCTTCTATTATTTCAACCTTGTGAAGAGCTTTGGCGGAGTACCAATCCGTCCGGAGGTGGAGACCGTCGACTCGCTTGTCGTGCCCCGCAGTACCAAGGAAGAGTGCTATGCCTACATTGAGAAAGACCTCCGTGAGGCAGCCATCATGTTGCCCTCATCCTATGCTGGGACCGCCAATTTAGGTAAGGCCACGCGCGGTGCTGCCGTAGCCCTGCTGATGAAGGTGCTCATGTATGAGTCTAAGCCTGGTGTTCCTTCCGAGAAGTGGCAGGAAGTAGTGGAGTTAGGCAAATATATGGTCGAAGGCCAGCCCATGACCTATGCACAAATGGTGAAGTACACGGGTGCTGACGATGATAACTGGGAGGCTCTGCGCGAGCGCCTGTGGTTCAAACCCAAGAGTCTCATCAAGGAGGGTACGTCGGGAGAGTATGAGGCACCTACCGACAATCTCCCCGACGTGAGTAAGAACTATTCTTTAGCTTATAACGACTACTATGGCAACCCTCTCAACAACGGCGGTAAGTGGGCCTATCTCTTCCAATTCTATTCTGACGGCGAATTCTGTAAGGGATCAGTCTTTGAGGTAGTGTTCAAGGAAAGTGCCGATGGTACAAGTGGTGACACCAACGAGGGACAAGGACTGGAATTCTTCGATGTCGGTTCGGTGAAGATGTTTGCCCAAGATGAACTGCTCGACAATATCTTTGCAACGGGCGACCCACGTCGCGACTTCTGTATCCATCACCAGACGACTACTTTCGACGGTGAGTCCTGGCAGGGAGGCGAGGGCCGATATGTGTCCATGAAGTGGTACACTCCCAAGAAGGACAAGCCCAAGTATGCCGGTGACAATGGCAAGAACCGTCGTGTCATCCGCTTTGTGGAGGTCGTGCTCACCTATGCCGAAGCCCTCAATGAGTGCGGTGACCGAGAGAATGCCTTGAAGTTCCTGAATATGTGCAAGGCTCAGGTCAATACCATCAACGGCAGTACCACGCTCTACAAAGCCGGAGGCTATGGTTTCATGCGCGATCAGATTTGGCAGGAACGTCGGGCCGAGCTCGCTTTCGAGTGGGATCGCTATTTCGACCTGGTGCGCCAGGGCCGTGCTGCCACTGTTCTCCATGCTTTCGGTAACCGCCGAGCCAATCGCCGTGGGGCCTTCTTCCGAGAAGGGGTGCACGAACTGTTGCCTATTCCTCAAACCGAGGTGGATGTCTCCAATGGTGTTGTAGAACAAAATCCTGGTTATTAATCTTTGTAGAAAATGAAAAAGTTATTATATTTGCTTTTGCCTGCTCTGTTGGCTGTCTTCGTAGTGTCGTGCAGCGACGAGAACCAAGAGGCGAGAACGCCCGTAGCCTCCATAAAATTCGATGTCAGCAGCACTCACCTGGCTGTCAACCAGTCTATGGAAATTTGGTTTACAGGCACCGCCGACCTGGTGTCTGTCTACACGGGAGATGCTGACCATCGCTACGAGATGCGCGATTCGAGTGAGACCGGTGTTGTGGTTAATAAAGGCTATTTCACCTATTCCTACTCTTCGCCTGGAGTGTTCCATGTGGTGTGCGTAGCCTCTACCTTCGACACTTACAAGGGCAACAATCTCAAGCAGGATACCTGCTCGTTTTATGTGACCGTGACCGATGATGTGACGAAGCTCGATAACATCTATTCGACGATAACGCCCAATACGTATTATGCGACGCAACTCGGCGAGAACGACTGGCAACTGTGTCTGCCTGCCAAGCAGGTTTACAACAATAGGGAGATAACGCTCAATCCGGCCCGCCAACGTCTCTACACGGAGATTGCCTCTGACTCCTCCATGGTCTTCATCGACCTCAGTGGCGAGGACAAGGAGCTGTTGCGCAATTACTCCTCTCTGACGACCGCACAGCAAAAGGAACTGAAGGCCAAGGTGAACTCCACAAAGCTCCGCTACGACCTCTCCAAGACCCATGTGCTCACCGTTAGGTCCTATCTCGGCACCGTGGTCGACTATCATCTCTACTGCCTCATCTATCCTGAGTTCAAGACAGTATCGATCAATGGTGTGAAAGGAACACTCTCGCGCGATGCTTTCGATCAGAGTGCCCAGACTTACACCTTTGTGCTACCCCAAGGCACAGACCTTACTCAGGCCAAGGTGGAATTCACTACCAACGAGAAGGCCGACTTTATGGTTGGCGGTACAGCACTCACATCGGGCTCCGTGGCCGATATCAGCAGTGGCACCTTCACGATGGTCAACACTTCACCCGAAAATGCCAGTGCCAAGGCTGTGAGTAAAGTGAGGTTTGTCTTCAACTATCAATAGGACAGCTGCTCCCTCTTCTCCAGACCCACGGAACGTAGCCTCCTTATTTCATGGTTGAGCCTATAGTTTTGTTTCAACAAGGTTTAAGGATGTCGGGCTGCGGGCTTGTGGCGCTGGGGGAGATTCCGTATGTCTTCAATGAATAATATATAGGATATTTACGATTATCAAAATGCGATTAACAAAGACACTACTTTTGCTGATCCTTCTGCTGCCAATGCTCAGTGTCTCAGCCTCATGGCATGAGCCCTATATGGGATCACGTATCTTTTGGGACACAGCCACGCGTAAAGTGGTATTCAACAGCGGTGGCTATGCCCGTCTCATCCAATTGCAGGACGGACGTCTCATGGCCACTACGGAGAGCAACGGCATTCAAGTGGCCTATAGTTCTGATAAAGGCTCATCGTGGAGTAGTCCGGAACGCATTGCTGCCAATGTCAACAATGTGCCGGAATGTGTACCCGATCTCATTCAGCTTCATGACGGAACTATCATCGTGGCATATAATCCCCGACCCAACAAGCCTTATACGTCCGACCGCAACTTCGGAATTCGTTGCAAGCGCAGCATCGACAACGGCAAGACGTGGAGCGATGAAATCTTTGTCAACGATGCCTCCTATACCTTCGACAATGGTTGCTGGGAGCCTTCCTTACTTGAGCTTCCCTCGGGTGAGCTGCATCTCTATTTCGCCGATGAAGGTCCCTACACTTCGTCCGGCGAGCAGCAGATTTCCCTCTGTCGCTCTTTCGATGGTGGAAAGACATGGGGGGCTGCGGAGAAGGTAGCATTTCGGGCAGGCTACCGCGACGGCATGCCCTCAGCCATTCTTCTCCATGACAATGCTACTATAGCCCTTGCCTTTGAGGATAATGGCTGGACGGGAGTGGGAAACTTCATCCCTACTGTTGCTGTCTGTCCCCTCGCTACCGACTGGCACGACTATTGGGTCTCCGGCAGCAGTGCGAACCGTTGGCAGGCTGTCAACTACAATTTCTGTACGATGGCCAAGGGTGGTGCCCCCTATTTGAGGAAACTTCCTTGGGGTGAGACCATTCTTTCTCATCAAAGCGACTATGGCGACGGCACCAACCAGATGTGGGTGTATGTCGGTAATGAGCAGGCCCGTGACTTCAAGGCTATGTCGGCCCCCTTCAGTCTTGGAGATAGCGATTATGCACTTTGGAACTCGTTGGCAGTCATCGACACGGGAGTCGTAGTGGCTGTAGGTGGTATCAGCGGCAGGGTGGAGATGGAGAAAGGCTATGCCATGCACCAGCTTGAAGCCCCCTATGCCAAGCCTGTGGTCGATGGACACCAGACAGCTTCCGATGGCTATCGTAGGCTTAATGCCACTCAGGTAATCCTTGGAAAGCAGATTAATACGCGCTTCACAGCCGACTTTGCCTACGACAAAGACAGTCTATATTTCACTTCCCGTGTTTCCGATGTCACGCAGAATGCGGTTCATTCGTCTTATTGTGACGGAGTGACCTTGCTGCTCGACGAAAACTATGCCTCCGAGACAACACCCACAGACAGCGTCTACAGGCTGTTTTTCCGCCTTGACTCCGTCTGCGCCGTCTATAAAGGCAGTACCACGCGAAGACGTTGGGTGAAGTACGAAGCCGATGGAGTACACTATGTGGTAATTCCGTCAAAGCGTTATTACGTCCTTGAGGCCGCTATTCCCTGGACGGCCCTTGGGCTTGAGTCGGCCCCTATAGGACGGAAGATGCGTGCCAACGTCATGCTTCAGGACAATCGAGGCGGAAACACCGTTCTTCGAGAGTTGCTTCCCGATTCTCAGCTCGACGGCTCCTGGTCGTGGATGGACTTTGTCCTCCAGCCATTGCCCTCGGGTATAGGGGTTGTCAGTAAGTCGCCGGAATGTTCTCTCAAGATAGACGGTCGCCGTGTGTCTGTTGTTGGAGCAGGAGTAAGAAAGGTGTGCGTTTATGCTGCCGACGGACGACAGGTGGGTAGCTATACCACTTCCAACTTTCTTGCACCCTTCGTGCACGGTACGTTCATTGTGAAAGTCACTCTCTCCGATGGCAGTACATTCTGCAAGAAGATAATACTCTGATTCTTCCTGTTATGCTGTCCGTCTCTGTGCCAGGTAATGGAATTCGGCTGAAGGCCGGTTGGTTGTTTCTGCTGTTGATGACTTTCCTGCCATCATTCTCAGAGGCTGCCGAGTTCAGATTCCGCCACCTCACCAGTGCTCAAGAGCTACCTTATCAGCAGGTAGAGGCTCTGTTGCAGGACTCGCGGGGCTATATTTGGATTGGCTCAAGGCGAGGATTGTCACGTTATGACGGTTATTGTCTTAAAAATTACTTCCATAGCGACAGCAATCCCAATTCGTTAAAGGGCAACTTTGTGAAGAATCTCTTTCTCGATCACCAAGGCCGCATGTGGGTGTGTACGGAGTCAGGACTCTGCCGCTACCGTCCGCTAACAGATGATTTCAAGAACTATGACCACCCTCAGGGACCTTGTGTTGCCATTACAGAGAATCATAACGGAAAGATTATATGTGGCACCAACCAACTCTATGTCTATGATGAGTCTGCCGACCGCTTCCGTGTATGGCCTTCGATGGATCTTGGCGTTGTGTCATCGCTCTGTTGCGACAAGGACGATAATCTCTATGTGGGAGCGTCGGGGCGCATTTTCAGGTTCTCACCCTCACTCACCCATATCACCCCATTTACCAGCAGTTATTTTTCTGATTTCACTACCGTCGCTGACGGCATTATTCCCATGATGGTAGACTCTCGTGGTCTCCTGTGGGTGGGGCGCAATGGTAAAGGAGTAATGTGGCTGAACCCAAGGACTGGTTCGATGAAGGTCTATCCGCCCAGGATGCTTACCAACGGAATCGTCCGTGCAATCACTGAGGATAAAGAAGGCTCCGTGTGGCTTGGAACGGAGAAAGGCATCACCATCATCAAGAAGGATGGCAGCTTAGAAGCCCTGCAATGTCGTTTCAACGAGCCTAATGGACTCAGCGACAATGCCGTCTATGCTATTCTTTCCGACCGTATGAACAATATGTGGGTGGGCACTTACTTTGGTGGTGTTGACATTCTCCTACGCCCGCGTCATCTTTTCAGCTGCTTCCTTCCCGGATATAAGGATAACAATGTCAAGGGAAAAGTCGTTAGGATGATGGTGGAGACTACCCCCGGAATCTTCTGGATAGCTACGGAGGACGGTGGTGTGAATATATTCAATCGTGCTACGGGGCAGATTTCTCTTTTCACGGCTATCTCCGGTTTGGGTACCAATGTGCACAGTCTCTGTTACGACAGGCCGTTGGGCAACATGTGGATAGGCACGTTCCGCAACGGCTTGTTCCTCTATAATCTCAAGAGTCGACGCTCAAAGCATTACCTTGAAGGACAATCCATCTTCTATATCCTCCGTCAGCCTAATGGACTTCTGTGGATAGCCACTACAGCCGGACTGCTCTATTATGACGAACCCTCTGGGGTGTTTCGCGCTTTCAACAAAGCACCGCTTAACAATTGTTTTGTCTATACATTGTGCGCCGGACCTGCAGGCAGCTTGTGGGTGGGAACGACCGATTTCGGACTGTTCAAGATCGATGCGCGACACCGGCTCTTCCATTTTGCCAAAGGCAAGTCGGGGCTTCGCGATAACTATGTGACCAGTCTCTGCTATAGCCGCAACGGTACGTTGTGGATAGGAACCAACAATTATGGACTGCAATATCTTTCCTCACAGGGTGGAAAGATTTCCTCCATGAGTGTTGGCTTGCCTTTAGGCAGCAACATGGTGTGCGGTCTTATCGAGGATCGTTACGGCTGTCTTTGGGTTATGTGCTCCGATGGACTCTATCGTCTCTCGCGCAATCGCTCTGTAGCCCATTTTACTACCGACGACGGGTTATCCACCAATCAGTTCAATTTTTCTTCCGCCTTACAGACCTCCGACGGCAGTCTTCTGTTAGGCACTGTGAACGGCCTGGTCATCGTAGACCCTGATAGGATTAAGTCACGAGAGACACCCATGCACGTACATCTCGAAGGCCTTTTCATCAATAACGTGGAGGTAAATGCCAACACGCAGAATGCCCCTTATCAGGGTGTCTTTGACGATGCCAAAAGAATAGTGCTTACTTTCGGCCAGGCGCGTTCGTTCAGCATTGAGTATGCAGTGCTGCTCCCTGGAGTGACAGGCAGCGAGGAATATCAGCTCTTTTTTGAGGGCGTCGACAGGACGTGGCGTGATGTGGGGAACGAAAGGAAATTCTATGGCTACAATCTCAGCCCCGGCACTTATAAACTACATATCCGAGCCAACAACGGCAGCCGCCAGTGGGAGCAATGTCCCGTCAAGACAATAGAAGTGGTTGTGAAGCCTCCTTTCTACCGTAGTTCGTGGGCTTATATGCTTTATTTGTTGGTCTTCCTCTTCTTCTGTTGGATCGTTTATAAGGTATTCCATACACGCATGGAGGCCCGTAATGCAGTCCACATGGCCAACCTTGAGAAGGAGAAGATAGAAGAAGTGGATCGTGAGAAACTCAGTTTCTTCACCACCGTGTCGCATGAGCTCAAGACACCGCTCTCGCTGATTGAGGCTCCCTTGCTCAGTTTGCAACGCATGAGTCTCGAGCCTGCAGCCCGGAAGCATCTCAGCATGGCTTTGAAGAACGCCAACTCCATGGAGCGCCTCATCAGTGAACTTGTCACCTTCAACAAAGTCGAGACCGACAACTTCCCCTTCTACGTGCAGAAGGGCAATCCGTTGGACTTTATTTCCCGTCTCTGCACCTCGTTTGCTGAGGCTGCGGCACGCTATGGCCTGCATTTCTCTGTCAACTGTGAGGATAATGGCGAGGACGTGTGGTTCTCACCGTCCTATCTGGAGCGCATTTTGGGCAATCTCCTCTCCAATGCCTTTAAGTTTACTCCAGAGGGTGGCTCCATTGTCGTAACAGCCAGCATTACCTCTAAGGAGACCTCCGACTACTCTTATCTCTCGCTCACTGTTGCTGATACAGGCATAGGCATCGACAAGAAGGAAGTGGATCGCATTTTCGACAGGTTCTATCAGACGCGAAGGGGCTATAGTGCCAACAGCAGCGGATGGGGCATCGGACTTTCTCTTGTCAAGCGGCTTGCCGAGATTCATGAGGGCAGTGTAGGCGTGGAGAGCGAGCCAGGCAAAGGCAGCACGTTCACTGTGCTGCTCAATGTTTCCCCTGGTGTATTTCCACCGAAGTGCTATGTGTCGAGCGACAAGATTCTCATGTCGCTTGATCGCGACAAGCATGGACTCGTATCCGACGAAGCTATACCTGCTGCCTCATTGCCTACAGGCCCGACTCCTGCGCATATTGCTGAAGATAAGCCAGTGCTGCTCTTGGTGGAGGACAACAAGGATATGCTTTCTTTCCTTTCCGATTTCTTTGCTAAGGACCATAAGGTGTTCACGGCTTCCAACGGCAGTCAGGCTCTTGAACTGGCCCACAAACATCCCATACAACTCGTTATCTCAGACGTTATGATGCCCGGCATCGACGGTATGGAGTTGTGCCGTCGGCTGAAGGGCGATGTAGTCACCTCCCATATCCCTGTTATCCTGCTCACAGCCCGCAACGAGGCCAGCGATGTCGTTACAGGGTATAAAAGTGGTGCCGAAGCTTTTGTCTCCAAGCCTTTCGACCCGGCGGTTCTCGCACTGCAGGCGAAGAACATCCTTCAGCTCATGCGCAATCGCCAAAGCGAGATGGTGGAGACACCTGAGGCTGACCTCGATGCTACGATGCTCAGCGAACTCGACAAGGACTTCATGCGCAAGATTAACGACATTGTGGACAGGAATCTCAGTCGCCCCGAGTTTTCCATTCTTGACGTGACCCGTGAGGCAGGCATCAGCAGAAGCCTGCTTCATACTAAGATGAAGAGTCTCGTCAACATGCCGATGGGCGACTACATACGAATGAAGCGGCTCATGCGGGCCTCCAAACTTCTGAAGGAAGGTTACAACGTCTCGGAGACGGCTTATAAAGTCGGATTTTCCGACCCGGGCTATTTCTCCAAAGCCTTCAAGAAGTATTATGGGGTGAGTCCTTCAGAATATGTTGATACAAAGTAAAAAAGATTATTCTCTAAAATCTATCTCTATGAAGTGGACAGCAGTTATTGGTCTTTTTCTCATTTCCGTCTTTTCCTATGGGCAGCATGCTTTCAATCCCGTCATCAGAGGGGTTGCCGATGCCGGTTGCATGAAGTATGCCGGCAAGTACTACCTTGGCGGTGTTGCCACCTATGGCGATTTCTTTGTGAGCGACGACCTTATTCACTGGAACAAGCGCGTGCACGTGTTCGACCTCGACAACCTGTGGACGCACGGCACCGGGGCAAAGAACAACCAGGTGCATGCTGACGATATAAGCTATTCGGGAGGGTTGTTCCACCTGCTTTTCAGTGTTAACTACTGGGGAGCCGACCGTCACATCGTACATATTACTCATGCGACGTCGCCCGTCGTCACCGGACCTTACCGTGAGGTGAGGAATGACCAGTGGTTCGAGAATCGCATTGACCCTATGGTCTTCCGCGACGATGATGGCAAGCTCTATCTCTATATGGTTAAGTTCACCGACGGCAATGCCATCTGGGGGCGTCCCATGCACGGGGATTTCACTTTTGCGGGCGATGCTGTCCTGCAGTTCAGCTCTCAGCCGGGCACGTGGGAGACTATGGACAACCGCGTGGCCGAGGGCCCTTTTGTCATTAAGTACCGCGACCGCTACTACATGATGTACAACACCAATCACACGGCTACTGAGTTTGGCAACTACCGTCTCGGTGTCTGTGAGGCGTCGTCTCCTCTGACCTTCAATGCAGGTGGTAAGTACAGTTATCCCGTGATGGCTCCCAACACAGCCGGCCTTGATGACCGCTACACCGACTTGCTTCGTTATGGCAGTGGAGCCTACAGTCCGTTCTCTCTCAGCGGTCTTGATTCTGTCGGCTCTCATTTCCAGCTCGCCTCCCTTCCTGCCGGCAAGGTATTCATGAAGGTTGCTCAACGTGGGGGCAGTAAGGTGTTTGTCAACGGTTCTCCCATCAACAAGGGAGACTCGCGCGAGTACAAATTTTTTCCCGTAGACAAATCTCTGCTGCACCGGGGCGACAATGTCATTACGGTGAGCACGTCCCAGTCGGGAGGTCGTTCCGGCATCAAGGAACTGTCGCTCTATGACTTCGGTTCAGCTACTCCCGACGACATTCTGCTCACGCCCGGCCAGCCTAATATTGTCAGAGGTCCCAACGGATGGGAATGGTGGCTCTGCTACATGGCCAATGTGGGGTGGGAGAGGAGTCAGTTTGTCGACCGCATCCACTTTGTCAATGGCAGGCTTAGTGTCGACGGCATCACAGGGCCTCACACTACAGGCTTCCATCCGGCTCCCGCTCTTCCTCAGTACCGTGGGCAAAGCATCGATAGCCTTCGCCCCTCCGACAGCTATCTTCTCGAGCTCACCTTCTCGTCCCCGCTGCCCTCGCAGGGCCTCTGTGTGGCTGGTGTCAACCTGCTGCTGCCCGACTCTCTTCGTCATGGTGTCGCTCACGAATGGCGCATAGAGAAGAATCACGGACTACTCTCCGCGTGGGTCGATCATCTCAGGATAGCCAATCATGTGCCCGCACTGACCACCGACTCTGTAGTCAGCTGGATAGGTTCCGCAACCCACTATAAGGTTGACTATGTGGCCTATAACGAAGGTTACGACGAGTATGGCTCCCGTTTTAGTGGTTGGGAACCTCTGAAGGTCACTTCGGGAGGAATGGCTCTCGCTGCTGGCACCTTCCTGAAAGGAAAGCCCGCCACCAATTATGAGTTCAGCGTGCAACTGGATGACAGCGCGGCCCCCGTATCTCCTTATGGCGTGATGGCTGCTTGGTGGAATCCTCGTAACTATGTGCGTGTGGGCATTCAGCCCGCGTCTTCTTCGCTCTATGTTGATGAATGTGTGAAAGGCCGGCACCGGGTGCGCCGGCTGCCTCTCGACACCTGCATGGCTCTGTATCCCGATGTGAAGTACTCCGATACCTATGAGAAGCAGTATCGCTTCGACCACGCCGTTTATGTCGACTCTGTCATGTTGCCATGTTATGACCTGGGTAGCGATACCTATGCTGACAATCTGGACCTCTCAGCAGGCACCGACAGTCTGTCAAGGGGCGATGTGGCCTCGCGTCTTGTGCCCTATTGGCTCGACGGCGACACTTGGAGAGAGCTTCACTATACCTTGTCCGACGACCACAAGCCTACCTGGCAAACCCTTTGCTTTCCGCGGGTGAAGACATGTGCCCTACGTTTTCTCAACCAGCAGGCGCAGGACAATCATCGCAACATCTACCGTATCCGTGCTGGTGTCAGCCGTCAGTCTGTCAATCAGCTTCGTGTCGACCGTCGGGGCCGTAAGCTTTATATCTACCTCAACAACCGTATCTGTCAGGTTCTCACTTTGGCTTCTGCTGCTCCGGCCCGCTGCGGACTCTTTGCCGAAGGCGGTGGAGCCACAGTGAATAATGCCCTCTATTACGTGGTCACCGATAAGTAACTTCCTTTCAGCTGTGCCTTTATGCGTGCCTCTGGCCGATAAAGTCATAAAAAGGTGTCAGCAGGCTAAGCATGCCTAAAAAATCAAGCAGCTGAGGGCACACTTTACTGATTAATTGTACTAAATTTGCACAGGACGGCTCCGGAGTAATCTCTCTGAACATATAGCGCCACTTGTTCAGCGTGTATTCTTCAGCAAGTCAGACCTGAACCAATAGATAAAACTAAACCCAAAGTGGTGCAGTGAACTATATGATGAGACGATTGTTGCTTTTTCTTTCCTTGATGCTTGTTTCGACAGAGGCAGCATTTGCCGTCGGAGGTAACAGTAGGGTGCCTTTTGCCGATCCCTATATTCTTGTCGACAATGGGAAGTATTATGCTTATGGAACCTATTCCGACGACGGAATTCAGTGCTTCGTGTCCGATAACCTGCGCACATGGACCGATGCGGGACTGGCGCTCAACAAGGCTCAAACCACAGAAAGCCGCTGGTTTTGGGCTCCTGAGGTCTACAAGATGGATTCCCTCTACTACATGTACTATTCGGCCAACGAACATCTCTTTGTTGCAACCTCCACCTCACCCACGGGACCTTTCAAGCAGAAGGGAGGCTACATGATGCAGGGTGTGTTAGGCGACGAGAAGTGCATCGACTCTTCGGTGTTTACCGACGACGACGGTACACAGTGGCTATTCTTCGTCCGCTTCACTGACGGCAACTGTATCTGGCAGTGCAGGCTCGACTCCGACCATGTCACGCCCATTGCCAGTACGTTGAAGAAATGCATAGCCGTTTCCCAAGGTTGGGAGCAGGTGCTGGGCCGTGTCAACGAAGGACCCTTTGTCATCAAGCATAATGGCAAGTACTATCTCACCTACTCGGCCAACGACTACCAGAGTCCAAGCTATGGTGTGGGTTATGCCTTGGCTTCGAAGATTGACGGCGTGTGGAGCAAGTCGGGAGGCAACCCCATTCTGCAAGGCATAGAAGGCTTAGTGGGGACAGGCCACCATTCGTTCTTCACTGACCTCGACGGTAACTTCCGCATTGTCTTCCATGCCCATAACAGCACCACCTCCGTACATCCACGACTGATGTACATCGGCTCTATGAAGTGGATGCGGTCGATATTGCAGTTCGATCGCACGAAGCCCATCCTCCGACCTACCACTCCCGATTTTCCCTACAACCTTTCGGTCTTGGAGACCGACTGGGGCTTTCAGCGCGGTAATGTTGTCATGGCCGACCTCAACAACGATGGACGGCAGGACATCATCGCAGCCGGCTCCGGCCGTTTGAGAACGAACAGCTCCTCCGACACCTTCAATGCTCACCGTTTCACGCAGGTGAGGCTCTTCAGTGCTCCATTGAACACGTGGAATGCGCTTTCCGGCGACACTTGTGCTTTCGATGTGGCCGACGCACCCTGTATCGTGCCCTGTGAGCTCAACGGCGACGGCATCCTTGATGTGGCTGCCTTTGATGCTGTGGGCTCTGATACTTCCACCGTGGCTTACCATGACGGCTATGGCCGCCAAGGTCTGTTTCTCGGTCGGGGTGACGGCACATTCGTGCAAGCGAGTGTGAACGTGGATATGGCTGGTTTCGATTTCTCCGCCTTTGGGGCTGCTGACGTAGCCGACTTCAACGCCGATGGCTATCCTGACATCGTCGGTGTGGGTTACAGAGGAGATGAGGTCTATAATCTCATACTGCTCTCCAAGGGCAGTCCCGCTGCTGATGGAACTCTGAGCTACGAGGCTGTTCCTTTCAACACGTCGCTCAAGTTGAGTCGTGCCTGCGTCAAGGCCTGCGACTTCAATGTCGACGGTTTTACAGATTTTATAATTTCTGCTAATGTCATAGACAGCGAGGGACAGACATGCCTAACAGATATCTATATCAACAGCCCATCACGTCCCGGAACGTTTACACCACTCGGCCTGGCGGCGAGCGGTGTGAAATCCAAGGGCTACGGCTCCATTGCCATAGCCGATTTCAACGCTGATGGCCTGCCCGACTTTTATTTGGCGGGTACCGGCGATGAGGCCTCTGGTGAGCTTGGCTACGGCCAGCATCTCTACATCAACCAAGGGACAGCGATGCCCTCTTTCAAGGAGATTGTCTGTGACGTAACGAAGGATGTCATCAATCCTGTGACCAATGTGCCAACAGCTGCCGGTGTCATCGATTGGGACGGTGATGGTGCTTACGACTTGCTGTTGCCTACAGCGGGGCATATATACCATAATGATGGTAGCGGAAAGCTCCTTAAAACTGATGCCATTCCCACGGCGAAAAATCAGGCTGTAGCCTTTCCCGACTGGGACGGTGACGGGGTGAAGGACTATCTTGTCAACGGTGTGAGCTACGACACCGACTATCTTTCTTCTGCTCAGCGTGGAAAAGTGGCTATCGTGGCACTTAACTACTCACCTCTGCCCTCCACTCCCGAACCACCTGTGGCTCTGAAGGCAGAGACCGCAGATGGCGGATTCCGTCTGTCTTGGACTCCGGCTCTGTCAGCAAAGTCAACCTATACCTATGAGGTCTATATAAAGGATGCGAATGGCAAACTTGTGAACAATGTCAACTCGTTTACCGACGGCGACAACAACGGTCTCCGAAAGACTGTAGGACCGGGCAATGCCGGATATAGTCACAGCATTAGTTTCCTTCCCAAGGTAGCAGGTAGGTACACATGGGGTGTACAGGCCATCAGTCCTTCTTTCGACGGCTCCCCCTTTGCGGAAGGGGGTGAAATCAGCTTCAGCGGCTCAACGGGTATCGCTCCGGCCGTTGTGGGGGCTCCGGCCCAAGCAGTACATTTCAACACGATAGGACAGCGAGTAGGAAGCTCTGCCAAGGGAATCCATATTGTCAGACTCTCAGACGGCAAGGCCTATAAGCAGGTTGTGAAATAGATGTGCAGGACAATAATGATGGCAGACTTTCGCTTCCATGCATCATCTCGAGCAAAGCCTGTCCATTATGGTAGTCATCTAACGGAAGAAGTCCGAAGTGCCCTAATCTTTTTTAGATTGCTCATTGAATGCGGACAGCCCCTAAACCTTCCTAGCCGCACCCTGCAGTGGTCTAAGGGGCACCTTACTGTTGCTGAATTGTTCATCACAATGTATGGGAGTAGCATGATGAACTCATAGAAAGCCGGGATTCTACTCCATGGAATTTCAGTTTCCTTTGAGTAGTTTTCAGGATAGTTTGAGCTTTTCGGATATTTTTGTTGTATCTTTGCGGTCGAGATGGCAGCTTGTTGATGTGTAAGGCATCGTGAGCTACGTTTTCTGTTACCGAACAAATAATCAGAACTGGTGGAGTTTATGAAAAATATAGGCAAATTATTCTTTGTGCTGTTTTGTGCTTGCTCGTTTAGTCTGGCAACCACCGCACAGGGTATCACTGAGG
>ONMG01000330.1 GCA_900318855.1 uncultured Prevotella sp. | reverse complement strand
ATGGTCAGATAGCAGCTTCCTCAGTACTGGCCCACGAGGCCGCAGTACGGTCGGCAGTCGAGCAGGCTTTCCTTCAGAACGACACGCTGACTCCTTCAACGCCATCACTGCGTAAACTCACACGTCGTGAGGCTCCAATGAAGGCCCACTACGCCTCGACCTCCGACGGTCTTGGACAATATGGCACGAGTGCCCGTGGTGCAGTCAGCAGTCTTGGCAATCTTACGGTGCCCGTGATTCTTGTCGCTTACTCCAATGTCGACTTCCAGGCTGGTCACGATGTTGCCAAGTACACCCGTTACCTCAACAAGGAGGGTTATCATGAGGAAGGTGCCGAAGTGGGTTCGGTTAAGGACTATTTCAAGGCGCAGAGCCATGGTCTCTTCGTCCCCACCTTCGATGTGGTGGGCAAGGTGACCCTCGACAGTGTGCGTGCCTACTATGGCGGAAACACCAATGGCACTGCGGGTCGCGATAAGAATGTGGTCGGCATGGTGACCGAGGCTGTACAGAAGGCCATCGAGCAGTATCATGTGGATTTCTCGAAGTATGAAGTCAATGGCAGCATCCCCAATGTCATGATCATCTATGCCGGGCAGGGTGAGGCCACCCAGGGACCCGCCGAGAGCGTTTGGCCCCATGAGCTTGACTTCGGCCGCACCATCTCCGGTTTCCACTTCAAATCCTATTTCGTGGGCAATGAGCTCTATAGAGGCAATCAATTGATGGGCATGGGTGTGCTCTGCCATGAGTTCGGTCACGCCCTCGGTCTTCCCGACTTCTATGCCACCGACTATAACTACTCTGACCAGAGCTCCTTTGGCATCTGGTCGATTATGGATGCCGGAGCCTATTTCAATGGATCCTATGCTCCCGTGGGCTACACCGCCTACGAGAAGAGCTATATGGGCTGGCTCGATATACCGGAACTCACCGACGACAAGGCCGTCACGCTCACCGATCCCAACGAGGGCGAGGGCAGTCAGGCCGCATTGATACGCAACCCCTTTAACAACAAAGAGTATCTCATCTTGGAGAACCGTCAGACGGGCACCTGGACTCCCGCCTCACTGCCTACCGGTATGATGGTGACCCACGTGAAGTACGACATGATGAAGTGGATCTTCAATACCGTCAACAATGATGAGAACAATATGGGTGCCTTCATACAGACCGCCGACGGCCTGCCCAATATAGGAGGTGCCACGAAGGATATGCTCTACGGCAACGGCACGGCCAACTTCCGTGCGTTCGCCGGCACGATGAGCGAAAAGAAGGTCTACAAGGTCATCAAGCATAGCAACAAGACCGTGACGCTGCTCTACAACGATCCCCACCAGGCTGAAGACTTCAAGGTGGAGAACGGACAATGGTATGAGAAGGTGACTGACGTCGCTACGCTTCAGTCCAACGACACACTGATTATGGTCAACGAGGATGCCAGGCTGGCCCTCTCTACGGTCTACAACGACTCCACACGCTGCGGCGTGCAGGTGGACCTCTCGCACAACGGTTGGGCCTATGCCGATGCCGACGCTCAGATGTTCAAGCTCCGCAAACTGCGCTCCGACCTTGTCTTCGATAAGGTGAACGGCCAGGGAGGCTATCTGGCTGCCACCCGTTATGGACTCGGTTCCACGGGAAGTATTGATGCTACGTCGCGTGCCACAGTGACTATCACTGACGGCAACATGGATCTCAATTTTAAGAGTTCTTACAGCCGCAACAGTCTCAGCTACGATGCTGCCAACTACTGCTTCAAGCTCGTGGCTGATAGTCCCACGCAGGTGCAGCTCTATCGGCTCAGCCATCGCACTCCGACCGGTATAGCCGGCGTGCATGTGAGCAAGGAGAGCAAAGGCTCCGACGCTATCTACAATCTCAATGGTCAGCGTGTGAGCAAGAATCAGCTCCAGCGCGGCATCTACATCATCAATGGTAAGAAGGTGCTGGTGAAGTAGGGCTGGAGACCATCCTTCAGCCCCATCGGGGCTGTCCTTGCTGCATGCTTCACATATACTCAGACTATCGGGAAGAGTAATATGCTACCAAGTAAGGGGCCAGTGCCCCTGGGGAACTGCCTCTTACTTGGCATGACTTATCACTTGATTTTGCAGCCTGGCAAACGATTGTTCGCTGCGTAGCTTTTTATCATTCGCTGCGTAGTGAACGATCTTTTTCTTCTAT
>ONMG01000273.1 GCA_900318855.1 uncultured Prevotella sp. | reverse complement strand
TCGGACGGAAGCGTGAGAAAGGTGCTGAGGCGGCAACGCTAAGTTCAGCAGCTTCCTCCCACCCCAAGGCGAGCGCAACCCGTCACCATCTCCTCAAGAATCCCCAGGCATCAGTTCCTCTGTGAACCCTGCCTGGGGATTCTTTTTCAATATCATGGAGAGCCTTCTACCCGTCTCCTCCCCTGTCGGCACATCACTATCGATGGCTATGCGTGTATACCGAAACAAGTGGAGCGGGAGGACGTTCGAGCTTGCCATGCCGACGAGATTTCTAAGGAAAAGCTCATCAACAAGATATACTTCGGATATCGCCCCAGTACGAACAGCGTGACGGGACAGCCCTATACGCTTCGATGGAAGTCCTCGAATCCCGTCGCACCGAAAAGACATTCTGGAAGTTCACAGTCCATGCCCGTCATCAAAGTTTGGAGCGAGCATTGTCTTTCATAGTGCTTCATGTTATGAAAGAGTGGTTCAACCGGAATATATTGTCACCCCTTCTCCAACATCTCAATAGCAAAATGCCAAATAGCTGATAGAAAGCTATTTGGCATTTAATGTTGTGCGCCTGACAGGACTCGAACCTGCACTGCGTGAGCAACTAGATCCTAAGTCTAGCGCGTCTACCAATTCCGCCACAGGCGCATAGTTGGTACAAAGGTACTATTTTTTTTGCTTATCGGTGAAGGAATCCCGAAATATCTGCTGTCAAGGCGAAGAAAAGGGCCTCAAGGGGACCTTCTTCGCCTTGATAGCAGAGCAGCCTCAGCCACGGTGGTCACAGTAAGGCAGGGTGTAAGGCCGACGGTACTCATACCAATAGAGGCGGTGGGCCGCAGCCTCCCGGTCGCCTTCGAAGCTCAGTGTGGAAGGATTCCAGTGCACGGGCCGCTTCAGTTCGCGGGCGATGTTGAAGATGCAGCAGAGCGTATTGGTGCTGGTGCCATATTCCACCGGTGCCCTGAGCACGTCATGCTTCGTGATAGCGTCGAGGAAGTTCTGCATATGGAGCACTTCATTCATGAAGGTGCCCGGCTGGTACTTCTTGTCCAGCGAGCCGTAGGCACCCTTAGTGGAGTAAGCCAGATAGCCTCGTGCCACCTTGAGCCAACCTTTGTCACCAATGAACTTTATGCCCTGCCAGTTGGGCTGGCTCTCGTCGAAAGGCTGCTCAGTCATCACGATGCCGTTGGCATAGCGCATAGTGGCATACTTATGATTGTCGTAGCCCTGCGGGATGAACTCCACGGGACCGAGACCGTCGAAGCCGAGGGCAGCCTGCACGATGTCGTACATGTGAGCACCCCAGTCGGCAGGATATCCGTTGCCCGTCTCCTGATACCATCTCCATGCGCCCCACAGCTTCTCATCCACCTCAGGGTCGAGCGAGATGGGCGGACAGAGGTCGGGATGATAGTGAATCTTAGGGTCGGTGAGCGGGCCGAGCCACTGATTGAAGTTAAGGTTCTGCGGTACCGGCATCTCAGGCAGGTTGAAAGGCTTGGGAGGGTCGCCCACGCGGACATGCACCTCATTGATGTGGCCGAGGGCTCCCTCGCGCACCATCTTAATGGCCTGCTGGAACTCTGGGCTCGAGCGCTGCTGACTCCCCATCTGCATGACGCGATGGTTGTGGCGGACAGCAGTCTGCACGGCGAGTCCTTCGGTGATGGTGTAGGCAAGTGGCTTTTGGCAGTAGACATCCTTACCCGTGTCGAGGGCTCCGATACAGATGAGAGCATGCCAATGATCGGGAGTGGCCACCTCAATGGCATCGATATCCTTGCGGTTGAGGAGGTCGTCGTAGAACTCGTAGAGGTCACAACGCTGCGGCATGCCCTGGTTCTTCTGCCAGTCGACAACATAACGCCGCGCACGCTCACGCTTGATGGAGTCGACATCGCAGCAGGCTGCAATCTGCACACCGGGACAACGGCTGAAGCTCCTCATATCGTTGAAGCCCTGCTGTCCCATGCCGACAAATCCCATCACCACCCGGTCGGAGGGAGGGATATGCTTACCGTCGATAATCCAACTGGGAAGAATCGTGAGACTGGCCAGTCCGAGCGCAGAGAGACTGAGGAAATCGCGCCTCGACATGGTACCCTGCTTTGGGGCTCCTTTGCACGAGGCCTGCTTCTTGTTTTCTTTTGGTTTTGTTTTCATAGCTAAATACATTAAGTGATGAATATTTAGGTTCTATCCTTTCGGTTCTGAAGACGCGGCCAGCAGTCGGCGGGCATATTCGATGAGCGTGTCGACGCCCCGGCACACATCGGCATCGCTGAGCTCCACGCTATAGTCGGGCCTGATGCCGAACTCGGTGCACTGCTTCGCGATGTCGTACATGGGGCAGGCCGAGAACCTTACGCTCCATCCGTTGGGCAGCTCCGTCGAGAAGGGCAGTCCGGCGCCGCCACCCGTCTGGTCGCCGACAACCTTCACCCGCGGCATGCACTTCATATACTTCACGAACTCATTGGCCGCACTGAACACCTCACGATTGGTGAGCACCACCACGTTCTTCTGCCATCTCACTCCGTCCGAAGGCTTCAGATACTGTGCCTCCATGGACGAGAAGTCATCGTGACCGGGGCCCCGCTTATGCTGCATATAGCCCACAAGCGTCTTCGTATTGCAGAAATGTGCAGCCAGTTCCTCAGCCGAGGTGAGCGTGCCTCCGCCGTTGCCTCGGATGTCGATGATGAGTCCCCGGCAGGGAGCAAGCCAGGCCAGCATGTCGCTGATGCCCGAGCTACTCATGGGCTGGTTGAAGGTGGCGCAGCGCACATAGCCGATGTTGTCGTCGAGCACCCTATAGCTCATGCCCGAGGCGATGCGGTAGTTGGTGCCGAGATAGCGGCGAAGCAGCGTGTCGGCCACGTTGCTCGGATAGGCTTCGTGCCAGCTCCAGTAGCGTCCCACGTCAAACGTAGCGTAGAGATTCACATGACCGTCACGCAGCTCCGAGAGCATGGCTGTCATCACCTCGAACTCCTGCTCCTCTGTCATGCCGGCATTCATCATGGGCTGATATTTGGCATAGACCGCATTCCAGTCAATCTGCTTGTAGCCGAAGAAGCAGTAGTGGCTGTCGAGTGCCTTCCATAGCGCCTCAAGATTGCCCGACGGCGTATCATCGTAGTCGTCGGCCGAGACGCAGGCACCCAGCAGAGGCAGCAGCAGGGCCAAGGCCACCAACCGGACAGCTCCAGCCCAGAGCTTGCTATGGATGAATCGCGTGTAGGTCATATATTATATAATAGGTATTGGTCACAGTACCCGGAGCGTCTTGTTCACTCCGAGAAGGAGCAGATAGTTGT
This sequence comes from uncultured Prevotella sp., assembly GCA_900318855.1. Taxonomy (GTDB): domain Bacteria; phylum Bacteroidota; class Bacteroidia; order Bacteroidales; family Bacteroidaceae; genus Prevotella. The sequence continues at coordinate 3,671 of ONMG01000273.1, read as the reverse complement.
AGCGGTGATATTTCAGATGGTTCACCTTGGCCTGCAGACAGTCGGTTTGGAATCCCACCTGCCAGTTGAGTCTCCGCCACCGCGTGCCCACGAGCAGGCGAGCCTGCACCGAGGGAGCATTGAACGGAGTGGTGAGAACGAGGTTGTGGTCGTAGTTGCCGCGCGAGAATATCTCGTAGTACGACTGACCATACTGAGGCGAGAACATCAGTCCCAGCAAGGGCACCACCACCTCGCCGCGCAGCCTGAGGGGAAGCCGGCCGGCCGTGAAGTTCCACTCGGCTATTCCGGTGGGAGCACAGGCCAGAGCGAGCTTAGCCTGAGCCGGGTTGTTGGAGTTGCGCGTGTTGTAGACGAATCCCAGCCGCGCCGCAGCTGCCGGTCCGGCCTTGAGGCTGATCCGGCCGTTACCCAAGGGGAGCGTAGCCAACTGACGCAGCCAGGCATAACTGAAGCTGTAGTCGCCACTGATTTCGCTTCCTTGATCGGAGCGGTAGGAGCCCCACCAGACATGGGCCTGATGGGTGAGCTGACGCTGCCATCGCCTTTGTGGTCGACGACGTTCGGTGAGCGAGAGCAGCGACAGGTCGGCTCCACCATAGTCTTCGGGTGAGAGATAGCTGTCGAGCTGCGCGCCATAGCCGATGCCCACCAGGGTGGCGCGCTCCACCGTGAGCACGCTGTCGGCATCCTGGGCCAGGCTCCGCGAGCCTGCTGTCAGCAGCATGAGCAACAGCAGGGCGAAGCGCTGTTGCAAGCGGCGGGAGAGGCTATTTCTTGTCGTCATCATCGGGGAAGAGGCTCAGCTGTCCTGTTATCTCGTCAATCACCTGCTGTTCCGACTTGCCGTCATCGGGGTCGTCCACCTTGACGTCGGCATCGTCGGCTCCGGGGCTTTCCTCATCGGCATCGGCCGTTTCCGGGTCAGGGAACCGGGTAGGCTCCAGCTCCTCCACCTTGTCCACCTTCCAGGTGGTGATGCGCTTGCCCTTGGCCTTGAATCCCTTCACCGAGACAAAGCTCTCGGCATCGATTTCCATGGGTGGGCGCACGGCATCGGCTCCGCCAAAGGTGACCTTGATGCGGGGGTAGACCTGACTCGTGAGCAGCAGCAGCTCGTTGCCAGGGTTGTCACCCAGATAGTTCTGGTGTTTCTTCGTAGCCTCCATGAGGAAGCGCTTCAGATAGGGGTAGCCATTATTGTCGGCGTCATGGAGCACGGCCGTCCACACCTTGTGGGGCTTCCATTTCTCGATGACAGCCACATTGTCTTCATAGTGGTTGTTGGCATCGAAGTCGGTGATATAGAAGTCGCCGTTGTCGAGCACCACGAGTATCGACTCGGTATCGTTGAACTCACCGAGATAGCGGCCATGCTCGTCGTAGTTGATGCGGTGCACGTCGGGATCGTACCACACCTTGCGGCCGCCCAGCGTGGAGTGACCACGACTGCGGAGTCCGATGCGGTGCACGGAGCGCTTGGTGAGCAGATTGCCCTTGGAGGTACGTCCCTTGATGAGGATGTCGGCAAAGCTGCGTTCCAGGAAGATGTTCTGCTTCTTCAACCGTGGGTCGGGGTCAAGGGTCACCTTGATGGTCTCGGCCTCACCATTGGGATTGGCGGTGAAGTACATCACGCGCGAGCCCTCGGTGCCACAGGTGAGGTCGTACTCGCGGTCGCGCGTGATGCCGGCCACGAAGAAGCGCTTGATGTAGTAGTAGCCGTGACGGCCGTCGCGATAGACCACGTTGTAGATGGTGCGCCGGTCGTTCTTCTTGAACACCTGCACCCAGATGACGTTCTTGCCCACGAACACCTTATCGGCCACCTTGATGACCTTGTACTTGCCGTCGCGATAGAAGAGGATGATGTCGTCGATGTCGGAACAGTTGCACACGTATTCGTCCTTCTTCAGTCCGGTGCCGACAAATCCGTCCTGGCGGTTGATGTATAGTTTCTCGTTGGCTTCCACCACCTTCGTCGCCTCTATGGTGTCGAAGGAGCGAATCTCCGTCAGTCGTGGGTGCTCCTTGCCGTACTTCTCCTTCAAGTGGTTGAACCAGGCTATGGTGACGTCGGTCATGTGGTTGAGCTCGTCTTCTATCTTGGCGATGTCAGCCTTATATCCGGCGATGAGCTCCTCGGCCTTATCCTTGCTGTACTTCAGGATGCGCTGCATCTTGATTTCCAAGAGCCTGAGATAGTCGTCGCGCGTCACCTCGCGGATGAAAGTCTTCTTCCAAGGTTCGAACTTCTCGTCAAGGAAGCTCACGACGGCATCGGGATTGGGTGCCTGTTCGAAGCGGCGCTCCTTGTACATGCGCTCCTCAATGAAGATACGCTCGAGTGAGGCAAAGAAGAGCTGCTCCTCGAGCTCACGCTTTCTGATGAGCAACTCCTGGCGCAGCAGCTCGCGCGTGTGGTCGGTGGAGTGGCGCAGCAGGTCGCTTACCGAGAGGAACTGCGGTTTGTTGTCCATGATGACGCAGCAGTTGGGCGAGATGTTCACCTCGCAGTCGGTGAACGCATAGAGGGCGTCAATGGTCTTGTCGCTGCTCACCCCCGGAGCCAGATGGAGCTGTATCTCCACTTCTCCGGCCGTCATGTCGTCCACGCGGCGCACCTTTATCTTGCCTTTCGAGATGGCCTTGAGGATGGACTCCTGCAGACTGTCGGCAGTCTTGCCGTAGGGCACCTCGCGGATAACGAGGGTCTTGGAATCGAGCTTCTCGATGCGTGCTCTCACCTTCACTACTCCGCCTCGCTGTCCGTCGTTGTAGCGGCTCACGTCGATGGAGCCGCCCGTGGGGAAGTCGGGATAGAGATGAAACTCCTCACCCTTGAGATAGCTGATGGCAGCATCGCAGAGCTCATTGAAGTTGTGGGGAAGCACCTTGCTTGAGAGGCCCACGGCAATACCGTCGGCACCCTGGGCCAGCAGCAGAGGGAACTTCACGGGGAGCGTGATAGGCTCCTTGTTGCGGCCGTCGTAAGAAAGCTGCCACTCCGTGGTCTTGGGATTGAACACCGCTTCAAGTGCAAACTTCGAGAGGCGGGCCTCGATATATCGGGGTGCGGCGGCGCGGTCGCCCGTGAGGATATTGCCCCAGTTACCCTGAGTGTCGATGAGCAGGTTCTTCTGCCCCAGCTGCACCAGGGCGTCGCCGATGGAAGCATCGCCGTGGGGGTGGAACTTCATGGTCTCGCCCACGATGTTGGCCACCTTATTATATCGCCCGTCGTCCATGCGCTTCATGGTGTGGAGAATGCGCCGCTGCACGGGCTTCAGTCCGTCCTCCATGTGTGGGACGGCACGCTCGAGTATCACGTAGGAAGCATAGTCGAGGAACCAGTTCTTGTACATTCCGCTGAGGTGATGCACGGCACTGGCATCGAAGCGGTCGGCAGGCTTGTAGTCGGAATGCAGGTCTTCGGTCAGACCGTCGTCGGCATCGCCTGGGAGCATGTCCTTGGGTTCCCCGTTGTCCTTTGTCTTATCGTCGTCCATGAGTCAAAATTCTGATTATTAGGCAAAGATAGTGCAAATGAGTGGAATATCAAAATCAAAAGCGAAGTTTTTGACTTTGATATTCCCGAATGCGGCCTATCTTCACGCGAAGCGTAAAGAGTGCAAATGAGTGGAATATCAAAATTGGGAAGCGAAGTTTTT
>ONMG01000276.1 GCA_900318855.1 uncultured Prevotella sp. | reverse complement strand
TGTGGACATAAAAAATGAGCTTCCCTGCGGTCGTTACTTATCTAAAAAATATCAATTGTGTCAACTGAGGGTGACGCATTGATGAAGTAAGAAAATAGGAGGTAAGCACCTACGATTGGGGTGCTTACCTCCTATTCTGTGGAGTTAGAGGGCAGTCAGCAGCTGCCCTGCTGGGCTCAGTTTCTTATTTCTTCGACTTCTTGCTTCCCTTGGTCGTCCACTCCTTGCTGAAGGAGTAGGGGAAGGCATCGCTCGACGTGCCGCGCTGATAGTTGGGCGTTGAGGCCATGCCGTAGTCGATGGTGCCGCCCTTCATCAGGTCGGTGTGATTGAAGTAGTTCTTGCCGTAAGGCTTGCCGTCGACGGTGAGTGTAGAGATGTATTTGTTGGCATCGCTGCAAGCCGGAGCGTTGAACACGAGCTGCTTGCCATTCTCCAGGTGCAGGGTGAGCTTCTTGAAGTAGGGCGTGCCGATGACATACTGTCCGCTGCCCGGACAAACGGGATAGAAGCCCATGGCAGAGAACACGTACCAGGCCGAGGTCTGTCCGTTGTCCTCGTCGCCGCAGTAGCCGTCGGGGGTAGCCGAATAGAGGCGGTCCATGACCTCGCGCAGCCAGTATTGTGCCTTCCAGGGCTCACCGGCGTAGTTGTAGAGGTAAATCATGTGCTGGATGGGCTGGTTGCCGTGGGCGTAGTTGCCCATGTTCATCACTTCCATCTCGCGCTCCTCGTGAATCATGGAACGCTTGTTGTTGGCGATGTCGGGGCTGACGAGGAACACCGAGTCGAGCATATGGACGAAGTTCTTGTTGCCTCCCATGAGCTGGATGAGGCCCTCGGGATCGTGGAATACGCACCAGGTCCAGTGCCAGCTGTCGCCCTCGGTGAAGGAGCGACCCCAGTTCACCGGATTGAAGTTGGGCTCAAACTGTCCCTTGGAGTCCTTGCCGCGCATGAGGTTGTGGGAGGGGTCGAAGACATTGCGGTAGTTGAAGGCGCGCTTGGCCAGTGGCTTGAGTTCCTTCTCGGTTTTGCCGAGTGCCTTGCCGAGCTGATAGATGCACCAGTCGTCGTAGGCGTACTCCAGTGTGCGGGCGCAGCTCTGGTCGTATTTGTCGCAGGGCACATAGCCCAATTCGTTGTATTCCTTCCAGCCCAGTCGGCCAGTCGACGAGATGCGCGGATGTACGGCCGTAGTGGCATGCATGACAGCCTGCCACAGGGTGTTGATGTCGTAGCCGCGGAGGCCCTTGAGATAGGCGTCGGCGACGATGGAGGCCGAGTTGTTGCCCACCATGCAGCCGCGGTGGCCGGGCGAAGCCCACTCGGGCAGGAAGCCGCTCTCCTTATAGGCGTTCACCAGTCCTTCCTGCATCTTGACGTTCATCGAGGGATAGACCAGGTTGAGGAAGGGGAAGAGGCAGCGGAAGGTGTCCCAAAAGCCCGTGTCGGTGAACATATAGCCTGGCAGCACCTCACCATTGTAGGGACTGTAGTGCACCACCTTTCCCTGGGCATCGTACTCATAGAAGCTGCGGGGGAAGAGCACGGAGCGGTAGAGACAGCTGTAGAAGGTGCGCAGGTGGTCGACATTGGGATCCTCCACCTCAATGCGGCCGAGCACCTCGTTCCAGCGGTCGCGGCCGGACTGGCAGACCTCGTCGAATGTTTTGCCTTGCACCTCATTCAGGTTGCGCAGTGCCTGCTCCTCGCTGATGAAGGAGGAGGCCACGCGGGCGCTCACCTTCTCGCGCAGACCTGTGTGGAAGCCCACCAAGGCCATCACGTGATTGTCCTTGGCCTCATTCACGCCGTCGTGCTTCACACCGTTGACCACAGTGCTGACACTGGTGAAGGGCTTGTCGAACACCATCACGAAGTAGTTCTTGAAGTTATTGGGCACTCCGCCGCTGTTCTTGGTGGTGTAGCCCACAATCATGCGTTTCTCGGGAATCACCTTTACGTAGGAACCCTTGTCGAAGGCGTCGACAACGACGTACGACTTGTCGGTCTTCGGGAAGGTGAAGCGGAAGACGGCAGCTCGCTCGGTGGGTGTGATTTCGGTCGTCACGTCGTAGTCCGAGAGGTACACCCGATAGTAGTAGGGCTTGGCCGTCTCACCCTTGTGCGAGAACCAGCTCGACCGTTTCTTTTGGTCGAATTCGGGGCTGCCGGTCTCAGGCATGATGGCAAACTGTCCGTAGTCGTTAATCCAGGGACTGGGCTGATGGGTCTGCTTGAAGCCCTTGATTTTGTTCTCGGTGTAGACATAAGCCCAGCCATTGCCCATGTCGCCCGTCTGCGGCATCCAGAAGTTCATGCCCCAGGGCAGTGCGATGGCAGGATAAGTGTTACCGGTGGATAGCTCGAATTTCGACAGTGTGCCCACCAGGGGATTCACATAGTCGACCGGATCTGCTGCGTGGACAGAGCCGAGAAATAGAAGCAGCAAGGCTCCTAAAAGCGAATAAGACTTTCTCATAAAGGTTTGTTATGTTGGTTCTTGTAAGAATGGATAGCAACCCGACAAAGGGTTGCGGCCGAAAGGCTCTCTCCTCCTTAAAGTACTCTCACGGGGAATCGAACCCCGATCAAAGGTTTAGGAAACCTCCGTTCTATCCATTGAACTATGAGAGCCCTTTGATATAAATTGGCGATATCGTGTGTGCAAAGATACGAACTTATTTTGAATTAGGCCTGCTTTCCCGTGAATTTCTTTTTGCGTGCACTCTTGTCAGGGTCTGAAGAAGCTATCCTCCCAAGGACAGGCTAAAGGGTTTATGCGGCTCAGAGGAAAATATCCGTGGCTGGAGCTTAGAAGGACTTCTGCGCACTTCGTGCTCGCGTGCCCCCTCGGGGCACTGTAGCTGTGGCAGTCACACACTGACTTATCACTTGATTTTGCAGCCTGGCAAACGATTGTCCGCTACGTAGCTTTTTATCATTCGCTGCGCAGTGAACAATCTTTTTCTTCTATGTTGCAATCCAAATAATTGGATGATTTTTATTATTTATTAACTTTGTATTACTTCTTGTATATCAATCA
>ONMG01000313.1 GCA_900318855.1 uncultured Prevotella sp. | reverse complement strand
TTTATAGGTAATAGGATATCAGAAGTCCGGAAGCTCAGAAGTACAGAAGTCCGGAAGTACAGAAGTCCGGTCAAATGGCTGGCAATATCTCAAAACACCCGCAAGCGTAATGACTGAACTTCCGGACTTCCGAACTTCTGAACTTCCCCAAAAATAAAAGCCATGATAGAACTTCAACTGAAACGCATCGCGAAGCGACCAGCCTATACCATCGGTCGCCTCAGCATCCGCCGCCGTGAGCACGGCGTGTTCACCCCGTGGACCTATTTCCGTGATACCCTTGAACCTCACTGGGTCGACTTCCACCACGGCGGCCGCAAGACCAAGGGCAAGACCGCCATTCCCGAAGGCCAAAAAGTAAAGATTTAGTTGTTGACCACATTGACACTAACCGATCGGTTTTATCTATATAGATATAACCGCCTTGTATGATTTCAGAGAAAGTCTGAATCCTACAGGATATCGTCTTGTCGTCTGTTCCATATCTGCTCTTCTTTAAGCAATACTCTTGCAAGATAAATAAAAAAGACGGGTATCCGCAAAATTTTATAAAAATCTTTCTTGCTAAACAAGAAGTATTTCTCTGCAACTATTTATCTCTCAACATCATCCTCCAATGTCTTGATTGGCTTCGCAGGCACTCCTGCTACGAGGGTATTGTCAGGGACATCATGCGTTACGATGGCTCCTGCAGCGATAACGCAGTTGTTGCCGATATGTACACCAGGGAGGATTACAGCCTTACCGCCAATCCAGACATCATTGCCAATGTAGACCGGTTTGATTAGGCTAAGATGTTTGCGACGTCCGGATGGAACCATCGGATGGTTAACAGTGGCGATAAGCACACCAGGACCGATCATGCAAAAGTCGCCAAGATGAACCTCATCGACGTCGAGAATAGTTACATTATAATTGATAATGATGTTCTTGCCTGCATGGATATTGCTGCCATTGTCGCAGATGAAGCCTGGGAGAACATTAGGATTTTCACCTACACTTCCAAAAAGCTCACGTATAGCGGCTTGCTTGGCCTTTGTGTCAAGAACATCTATCGACTCCAGCTTTTGGCAACCTTTCACGGCATGAAGTTTCAATGCGTCAACCTCCGGGTCATCAAAACAAAATGGAAGTCTAAGGTTTTTCTTTTCAAGTTCTGTCATAATCTCTTTTATAATTTATCTTAATGGCATAATTTGGCTTTAATAACGATGCGTACCAATTGGTACGCATCAAGATAAAAGCCTTTTACTTGTAGCTTCTCTCGTAAATACCAAGATAATCCTCATTGCTCAATGTCAGAGGATCAGCAGTGGTATCGCCGCCAAGCACATCATGAACATGCTCAGAGAACATCTTCAATTCATCGCGCTTGATGCCGACATCACTCATCTTTAGGTCTGCGCAGCCTACAGAAGCCACGAGCTTGTCAAGAGCCTTGATGAAGTCCTTGCCACTTGTCGGGTTCTCAACGCCCATAGCCTTAGCCATCTTAATCATTGGCTCCTCAGCGGCCTTACGCTCAGCAAAGAAGTCGAAGTACTCGTGGCAAATCATAATCAAGCCTGCGCCATGAACAAGGTTCTCATGGTATGAACCCATGATGTGCTCCATAGAGTGCTCAGAAGTGCATATCATGTAGTAGCCGGCAAGTGAGTTGGCAAGTGCCATATTGGCGCGAGCGTCCTTGTTGCTGCCGTCCTTGTAAGCGACAGGCAGGTTCTTAGCGATGAGCTCGATAGCCTTAAGAGCGAACATCTCACCCATTGGGTGCTCCTTGGTGTTGATGACACTCTCGGCTGCATGGAAGAAGGCGTCCATGCCCTGGTAAGCGGTGTACTTTGGAGGAACAGACATCATGAGGTTAGAGTCGACGACAGAGAGTGTAGGGAACATAGAGATGTCGAACACGCCAGTCTTCTCATGCAGTTCGTCATTGCTTATCACAGAGAACATGTCTACCTCTGAACCTGTGCCTGCATTAGTAGTGATGGCGATAAGAGGCTTAGACGGATTGATGAAGTTCTTGTGTCCGCCCTTTGCAGAAAAAACGTAATCCCAAAGGTCGCCAGGGTTGACCATCATCAGAGCTATGCACTTAGAGCAGTCCATGACAGAACCACCGCCGAGAGCCACTACGAAGTCGCAGCCTTCGGTCTTTGCCTTAGCAGCGCCATCCATGACGTTCTGCTTTGTTGGGTTAGGACGAACCTCGTCGAAGAGTACGTGCTCAACGCCTGCAAGGTCGAGTTCCTTCTCAGTTGCGGCAAGATAGCCGAACTTTTTTGTGCTCTGTCCATTACTTGTCACGATGAGAGCCTTCTTGCCAGGCATCTGCTCGTTATGGAGATTCTGTAACTGGCCTGCACCAAACAATACCTTGGTGGGCATGTAGAATGTGAAATTGTTGTACATAGTAATGTATAATGTTTAATGTATAAATACTAATTAATAGTTCTCTTTTTTACGCTTGCAAAATTACATCAAATTACGGGAAAGTAGTTTGTTGAAAAGCTTTTATAACTTTTCTCAGAAGTTTTTACCGAAATAACTTTTCAGTAAAGTAAGTTTAACTTTTCAACAAAGCCATACACATTATTTATATATAACTTTGCAGCAAAACAAAACAGCATGGATAAGAATATTACTATTTACAACTTCATGGACACCTTCTATTGTTGCGAGGTGTTTCGTGACAAGTTTTGTGAGGAGATGGTAACAGAGCACATGCTCGTCTATCTTTGCAGTGGTGAACTGGACCTCATAGCACCCAACAAGAAGCAATATCACCTGGAGAAAGGGCAGAGTTTCTTCCTGCCACGCAACCACAAGATGGTAAAGATCAAGCACCCATCAAAAAACGGTGACCCTTTCAAAGGTCTATTTCTGCAACTGAAAACACCATTTCTGAGGAAAATGGTTAGCGAAATAAACTTTGACCCTAAAGCAAAGCGGTTGAGACCAGAGACTACACCTTATTTATTATTACCCGAACACCCTTTCCTTAAAGGTTTCTTCAAAAGTCTGGAGAGCTATTTCGATGCACAGGAATATCCGTCGGAGGCACTGATGGAGAACAAGGAGAAAGAGGCCGTGCTGACATTGCTGCAAGTAAAGCCTGAGGTTGTATCTTTGCTCTTCGACTTTGCCGAGCCTTTCAAGATAGACCTGGAGAGTTATATGAACGACAACTATAAGTCGGACCTGGACATCAGTGAGTTTGCCCACTACACTGGCCGCAGCCTGTCAGCATTCAAAAAAGACTTTGAAGAGACTTTCCATCTCTCTCCTGGCAGATGGCTCACAAAGCGCCGACTGCAAGAGGCTAGGCGCCTTATGGAGAACGGTGAGAAGCCTCTGGAGGTTTACCTGCAAGTGGGCTTCAAAAATCTCAGCCATTTCTCCACGGCTTTCAAACGCGAGTATGGCTTCCCACCTTCAGAATTGAAGGCTAAAGCTAGTTAGGAGTTAGGAATTGAGAGTTTAGGCTTCATTAATTTTGAATTGAAAGAAGAGATACATTCTTGGAGACATCATACGTGAAACTGGGTGCGCCTACGGCAAATTCATCAAACTCGGTCTTCATATTGCTCGTTCCTCGCAACACGAAGACCTCTTTAGTTTTTTCGATAATCCAAATTTTAAAAGCAATATATTTGTAGTTCCATAATTCTTTTGTGAGCGAAAAGGCACAACAGTTTCAAGACTTTCTATTCGTTCTTATAGTCATCACGGAATTTATGGTCATAAAAGCTGATTATGGGATGTATGTTAACTTCATTGGTGATAAGTGTTATATCTTCCTCTTGAGCTACATTCTTCCTAAGTATTGATGTTATGCCACTACTTAGAGGGCAGCCTGGCATACAGCTATAGCTTCAGAGAGGGTGGATAAAAGGATGATTAACATGCCTACCAAACTAGCTATGGTCTATCAGCTCCAGGGCGATTCTTGGCAAAGGATTAAACAATAAGAAAAATTTGATAATATAAAATCATTAGAATTATGGGTAAACTAAGTTTAAAAGAAAGACTTCAATCAGTTTGTGAATCTCTCATAGACTATGATTGGAAGAAGAATGGCTTGCCTATCATGGATGCCATGGAGGCATGGATGAAGGTGGCCAGTAAGACCACCACACCCGTGCCCGAATTGAACGTAGCAGGCACCAGGTGCGTCAGTCAAAAAAAGCAGGCTGCCCTCGCGGGGGCAGTCTGCTTGAGAGGTGTGAAGGTAACCGTCAGGAGGGTTACTTCCTGACGAATTTCCTGCCGTTTTGGATGACAACACCGCGGTAGTCGGATGTCACGTGCTGGCCACTGACATTGTAGAAGGGTTTCGACAGGTCGAGGGTGTTCTGCGAAGTGGCAATCTTGTTGACACCCGTTGTCGTCACGAAGAAGGTCATGAAACCGGCCACCTTCTTCGACTCGTCCACTTTCAGATAGGCACTGCCCTTGGCAACCTTGGTGCCGACGGCAGCCTTGAGGAATCCGGGAACGCCGTCTTCGGAGGTCAGCGTGTAGGCCGATCCAAAGTCGTCGGCCTTGACGGTGTAGCCGGTATCGGGAACAGCCACCAAGAAGTTGATCAGCGTCGGGAACACGGAGTCAGCCGATTGCTGCAGCTCATAGGTGCCGGGGGCGGCCTTGATGAGCAGTCCCGTGCGGGCTGGCGCCGTATTGGCTTCCACGAGCATCACCTTGTTGCCGGCGTAATAGGTTACGCAGTAGGCCTTCACCCCTTCGGTCTTCGTAAAGTCGATGGCGCGCTTTGAGCTGAAGGTTGTCCATCCGTCGGAACCAACGGTCACCGTGACGGGCACTGCCTTGAGCTGAATGTCCTTGGTGAGTGAGCTGCTTACGAGGACGCCGGCCACGGTGAGCGTATCGTAGTCCTCGGCTGTCACCTTCAGCGTGTAGGCGGAATCCGACTGATAGATGGTCATGCTGTACTGGCCATTGGCGTCGGTGGTATCCTTATAGATGACAGTAGGCTCGGCATCCGTGCCCTGGTAAGCCGTTACGATGGCGTTGCCCACGGGGCGGCCTGTAGTCTGGTCGGTGACGGTGCCGGCAAGCGTGGGAGCCGTGCGCTCTACGGTGAAATAGGGTACGGGCATATGCGAGGTGGCCTTGGCATCCGACCATTCGGTGGAGACATCGCTTGCTACGGAGTAGCCGTTGAGATTGTCGTCGGAATACTCGAAGTAGGTGCGCTTGTAGGTGGTCGTAAGGTCGGAGCGGAACACCATGCGGAGGTTGGTTCCATCGTAGACGTAGCCGTCGGGGATGCTGACGCTCACGAGAGGCTCGGTACGGTTGATAGTGCCCTTCTTGCCGATGGTCACCGTGTCGCTGACAATCTGCTTGAGGGTGCCTCCGGTGGGTTCAGCACACTTGTAGTCTGTGGGGTAGGCGTCCTCTTTGCTGTTGCCCAGCCATCCTTTCAGTACGGTCTTCACCTCGCCGTCGGTATTGCGTCCCTTGAAGCTGACGGCCACAATCTTGTCGCCCTTCCTGAGGCCGGCAGCCTGCAGCACCTTCTGAGTGAAGATGACGTCGGAGAGACTGTGGCGGTCGTAGCCCGTGACGGGGGTGGCATAGTTGCTCGAGGTGCTGGTCACCTTGCCCACCTGAATGTCGGCAGAGGCTGTCTCGCCGGCTACAGTGATGCTGTCGTCTGCCGTGCGGACCGTGTAGTCGCCATTCAGATATTCTGCGCTGACCTTGAAACAGCCTGCCTCATGAGGAATGTAGGACAGGGTGAAGTTGGCCGAGGACATCGGGGGGATGCTGTCGCCGGTGGCAGTGACCACGGGCTTGCCGTCGACCAGGAGGCGCAGGGTGTAGGCTCCGGCCTCTTCCTTCGATGGTGCGAGATTCTTCAGCGACACCTTGACATCGGTCTTGTGGTTGACCATGCCGTCGGTGGGCACGGTGACATTGGAGAAGTAGATGTCGTGGGCAACGGGAACAAGCTTGAAGCCGTAGATGTTGTCAACACCTGCGTAGCCGGCTTCGAAAGCCAGATAGTACCGGCCTTCAGGGATGCTGTCGAGGACGAAGTTCTTGAGCTTGCTGTAGGAGTAAGTCGACGTCACGGCACGCTCCTTGAGCAGGTCGGCATTGGGGATGGCTTTGGCCAGTGTCCAATTCTTGCGGTCGGTGGAGTAGTAGACGTTCATGTGGCTGTCGCTGGAGTAGGTGCTGGCCTTGGCAACGTCGAAGCTCATCTTCTCGCCCTTGGCTATTTCGAGCAGCGGGGTGATGAGCCTGGTGTCGTCAACGCTCTCGCTCATGGCCATATAGACGTTGTCGGAGCTGGCGTAGTCGCGCTGGGCCACTTTCCAGTTGTCGCCTGCTATAAAGCCCGTGGGCCACTTGCCGTCTTCGAAGTCGACAAAGAGCTTTGTGGGGTCGAGCACTGTGGATGCGAGCGGCAGATGACAGTCGCTGATTCCGTCGGCCGTGATGGTGAGGCTGCCCGTGTGGATGCCGTAGACACTGGTCAGGGCCGTGATGGTGAACTCGGTACTCTGATGGGCTGCAATGGTCTGCGGAGCCAAGGTCGTGGCAAAGCCCTCGGGTACGCTGACCTTGGTGATGACGAGGGGAGCAGCACCGTCGTTCTGCAGTTTGTACTTTCGTGCGACGGCTTTCTTGATACGGCCGAAATCCTGTGTGGTGGTGGAGTCAACGCGGGTGCTGTTGCTGTCGCGAAGCAGAATCGCGGCAGTGTAGGGCACCGGCTCGAGCCATGTGCCGTAGGAAGAGGTGTTGCTGATGTTCTCCTTCACGTCGTAGCGGTCGCGCTTGGAGTGGGTCTTGTAGTCGAGCTTTGTGGCTATCTCGACATCGGAGAGCGTGGCTCCGGCAGCCAGGGCCTGCGTGATGGGCTGCGTGGCCAGAACGGTCTTGTCGTAATTGATGATGCTCAGCGAGTAGTTGGCGTCACCCGGTTTGAGGTCGACGTCACCGGTGTTCTGCAGGGTGACCTTGAACTTGACGTTGAAGTTGCCGTCGGCATCCACATCCTCGGTGCCTGTTGAGGCGCTGTTGACAGCCACCGGCGTCACTTTCTTGATGGTGAGCGCCTTAGCGAGCTCCACGTCGGCACTGTCGGCAGCGAAGTCGTCGATGTAGACGTTGCTGCCCCAGATGCCCACATAGGTACCCTTTTGCGCGGGCAGCGACACCTTGACATAGTCGTCGGTCGAAAGTGTGGGGAGCGTGACGCTGATCTTTCCGTTGGTGTGGATGGATGAGCCCGACTTATAAACCGTGTAGAACTCGATTTTACCGGCGCTCTTGGCCTTCTTCACATAGACCGTGACGTTGCCCCTCAGCCGGGGCGTTACCAGGAGGTCGACAGAGCTTCCGCCGCTCCATCCGCTGCCAAGGCTTTCCTGGTCGCCGATGAGCAAGGCACCGGAATTGCCGACTCCGGCCGTGCTGCTGTAGGTGTAGGTGGGGTAGTAGGTTTCATACTCCTCGTCATCATAGTAGGAGTCCACTTTGTGTCCCCATCCTGCCGCCACCTTGAAATCGTGCGAGGAGGTGGAGATGCTTTTGTTGAAGTCCACCTTATAGGGGCTCACCGTCTCGCCCAGCGCTGTGGACGTGGATAATCCCGTAAAGGCAAGGATTAAAAGCACTAAAAGGTTGAATTTCCTCATAAGATTGTGTTTTAATGATTCAACATGGGTTCTGCCTCCCACTGGTGGGAAGCAGAACCGTTTAAGATATTAATGTTTAATGATGATCTTGCGCGTCCGGCCGCCCTGCTTCTCAATGACTACACCGTTTGGCAGAGCGGAGCTGTCGAGTCGGCGTCCGTCGATGGAGAAGTAAGCCCTCGGGGCCTCCTTGTCCAGGGTCGGGGAGCCAATGCCCGTGGCAGGACTGACCTTGACGCTGTAGCTGTTGAGCACATCCATTGTCATCACATTGTCGTCGGTGACAGCCGGGGCATAGCGAGTGATGATGGCTACGACACGCAGACGCGATGCGTCGTAGGTCGCAGGCAGCACGGCGGAGTAAGCGGCGCTATAGTCAAAGCCCGAGAGCTCAAGCTTGTCGCCGTCGGCAGCCGAGAGATACTGGCGCAGCACGTTGTTGTGCAGGTAGTGGCGCTCTTCTTGCGCAGCCCCGCCGCTGTAGATGGTCTGTGGCGCGTCGATGCTGTCTTCGGTGAGCATGACCGTCAGAGCCACATTGCCGAACATAGCCTTGTAGTCGGCTGCCACCTTACCGCTTACCTCCACTTTTAGCGTGCGGCTGGAAGCGTCGAAGCTCGGACTGATGGCAATCGTGGCAAAGGCCGGATTGGCATATTCCCCTCCCAGCATCTCGTTGAGAATGCCCACTACCATGGACGGGGCTCCAAGAGAGTAGCTGTTGAAGTCGTAGGCGATGTGGCTCTCACCGGGGTAGTAGGAGCGGTCGAGCGTGAAGCTGGGCCACGTGTAGGCGTAGCGGTCGCAGAGGGCCTTGCTCGCGGCGATGGCCAGCGGATTGCCGTCGCGGTAGACATTGACGAGGGCAAAGGGAGTCTTGGCCGACTTTTGCGACTGGGCTATGATGCTGTTGCTGGCTGCCGAATAGACGTTGTCCTCGTCGGCATACTGCTCAAGGTAAGTCATCTGACGGGCGAAGCTCTCGGTGTAGACATAGAAGCTGTCGGCTATCATGGGCTTTTCGTCGAGCACGGAGTCGTTGATGGATGAGATGTAGACTTTCACCACATGACGTCCGGGCTTGATGTCGGCGGCGAGCGTCAGATTGTGCTCCCAGGCATCAGTGCCCTTCACCTTCACTGCCTCGCTGACGGTCTCGGTGTAGACCTTGCCGTCGAGGTCGAGGTTGGCGACGTACTTGCTGATGTCCTTGGCTCCCGTGTTCTTGAACTGCGCGAAGACATCCAAGGTCTCACCGGCCTTCTTGTAGCGGTAACCGGTGTTGAGATAGTTGAGGACAACCGGTTTGCCCTTCACGGTGAAGGTATAGGTTGTGGTCTTCGACTCGCTGTTCATATAGACGGCTCTGACACCTACGGTATGCGTGCCCGCACTGACGTTTGTCAGCTCGTAGGCGGCACTGTCGCTCCGCCCCACTAATCCTCCGTCGAGGAACACCTCGTAGTTGATTACATTGCCGTAGTCGACAGTCGCTCCGGCTCCCTCAGCGGGTCCCACGCGGAAATCATCCAATTGCGCGAAGAAAGTGTCCTTGGAGATGTAGTGGATGCCCACACGCACCTTCTTGCCACTGTAGGCCGAAAGGTCGGTCTCGTACTTGGTCCATTGGTCGGCCGGCATCTTGGCTGCTGTGCTGAGCACGGTGAAGTCGGAGGGGTTGTCACCCTGGGTGCTCACGGCGAACTCGAGTGTCTCGGGATAGGCCTCAGCATACGACTTGGCCGTCACTTGCAGCTTATAGCCGTCGCGGATGTTGAGCTCGGGCGAGATGAGCCATTTGTCGGCCTGGGCGCCCTGAGGTGAGAAGAATACGATTTCCTTATTGCCTGTCGGCGGTGCCATGGCCTTGTCGGTGGGCAACATGGCCGGTGTGGTGGCCGAAGGATTGAACACTATCGGAGCTATGGCCTTGGGGTTCGTCGCTGTGCCCGAGCCCGGGAAGCTGATGATGGTGTTGTTGAGGGAAATGGGGTAGACCGGCATCTGATCGGCATCGATGCTCTTCCAGGGACCGAAAGCACCGGTGGAAAAATCGGCGTACGACTCGAAGCTGTCGCTGAAGGCAAAGTCCTGGTTCCAGCGCAAGGCCACGTTGCCCGTGCCGTCAGCATTCTCTTTCACGTCGGCCGAGATATTGAACGGGTCGCGCACCTTGTCGGTGAGCTGAATGCTGAAGCTGGCATCGCCCTTCACCTCATAGGTCTGATCGAAACTGTTGAAAGCTCCCTCTTCGATATTGACAAGATAGGTGCCATAGGGCAGCGAGGGGATGGTCACCTTGCCGTCGGCCACGGTTAGCGTGTAGCCTTCGCCCGTAGCCTGATTAGTGAGATTGACATGCTGCCCATTGGCGCTGAGCTTGCTCTCCGCGCTCACGTTGAAGGTCACCTTGGCGTTGTCGGCCGAGACGTTCACCGGAAGGTTGGTTGTCTCACTCTGTGTATCGATATAAGTGGCCTGAACGCCCACTGTGTGGCTGCCCGTGGCAACATCGGTCAGTGTGCAGGAATAGTCAGAGGTGGTCTTCACAAGATTGCCGTCAAGGAAGACGTTGAATTGCTCGTTGGGGTTGCGGGGAGAGCGGCGGCTGACCCGGCGCGAGGGAGCCTTTGCGCCGGCAGAGAGCTCAGCCTGCCCCACACTGACATCGTCAATCATCAGCATGAAGGAGCGCAGTGTGTTGTAGTCGCCGATATAACGGATGGCAAACTTCACGGGCTTGCCTTCGTAGGCCGCAAGACTATACTGCATCTTGTGCCATTGCTTGTAGTCCACTTGCTCGTAGTTGCCCTCGTCAAGACGTGTGAAGTCCTGCCGGGTGGGATTGCCGGTCTTCGTGGTGACGTACACCTGGAAGCGCTCTGGATAGGCATCGGCAGCTTTGGCGTAGAACGTCAGCACGTTGTCGGTGCCGGGGGTGAAGGCCGGTGAGATGAGCCAGTCGTCGTTGGCGTTGCCTGAGCTCGTGCGAATGAAGCCGGCATACTGCTTTCCGCTTCTCGGTCGGAGCACGGGATAAGAATACCACCACGTGGGGGTGACAGCCAGTGGATTGATGATTTGGGCATATTCCAGGGCGCCGCGGTTGGGATAGTCGCCCTCGAGAGCGGCAGCAGCTTGCTGGTCGGCGTCAATGCCCGTCCATGTCCCGAATTTGACGGAGAAGGCATCGTAGCTTTCGAAGTCGTCGGAGAATACCGGAGCCTGGGTGTTCCAGCTGAGGGCGATGTCGTTGCGTCCCGTCATGATGTCGTGGCTGACTTTGGCATCAAGCGCGTAAGGCTTCGTGACAAGCTCCTTGAGCGTTACGTTCACCGTGGTGTCACGGCTGACGGTGAAGGTCTGCTCCGCGGTCTGATAGCCACTGCGGCTGACAGTGAGCTTATGGGGACCGGCGTACACTTTCACGCTGCACCTGCCATTGGCGTCGAGCGTCAGCGTGCCATAGCCCACGGCATAGTCGGTCTGCGTGAGGCCGATGGCCTGCCCCTTAAGACTTTCATGTGTTGTCGTCGTGACGGCAATGGTGAGGTTCTTGTCGCGGTTCTGGGCGCTTAAGGACATCACACAGAGCATGAGCACGAAGAGTAGGGATAGTTTTCTCATTAGTGTTGTGTGGATAGTGGGGGGTGAACCGACAAGTCGGTGTCCCCCCCTGAACTTATTTAGTTGTGTAGAAAACATGACAGGGCGCACTTCAGAAAAAGTACGCCCTGTCTGTTTCCCGACATTGAGGTTGCTCTGCTCCGGAGGCCAGCTCCGGAGAGACGGACCTTATGCCTGTTGCATGTTACTTACGGGCGTAGCGGAAAGTCTTCACGTTGCTTCCTTCCTTAGCCTTCACTACATAGAGGCCTTTGTGCAGCGAGCCCAGCACCTGAGCAGCCTTACCGGAGGCGACGAGTGTGCCGTCGACACTGTAGACTGTCACATCGGAGTCGGCACCCACGGTCTTTACACTTTCGATGCCATTTGTTGTCGTGTCAAGTCCCTCGAAGAGGAAGTGGTCGTAGAAGGCTTCCATGACATTCTCTGCCGAAGTGTGATGGATGGCCACATAGATGGTCTTACCGGCATACTTAGAGAGGTCGAAGGAGTACTGCTTCCATTCGTTGGTTCCCAGGTAAGGAATCTCTTCCTCGGCGAGCAGTTTCTCCGTGAACGAAGAGGTGGAGGCATTGTCGGTGGTGCTCACGAGCACGGCAATCTTGTTCTTTCCGGCAGGCAGCACGCTGTTGGTCTGCTCCAGGTTGCGGGCGTAGAGCGAGAAGGTGGCGTTGGAGCCTGCTTTCACGGCCTTGCTCACCAGCCAGTCGTCACCTGCGCCAGTTACAGGAGTACCTGTGAGGAGAGCACCGGTGCCGTCGTAAGCTGTGGCATTGGGATTGTTGAGCCACACCTGAGTGAAGGCATACTTCGAAGCGTCGTTCTCGGCCTGGCTGAGGTAATAAGTGAACTTCTCGTTAGCGGTGTTGTCGACATCGAACATCGTGAAGTCGTTCTTCCAGCTGTAGTCCAGCGAGTTGTTCTCAAATCCGTAGTAGAGCTGATCCTGGCGCAGAGCCTCGCCGCTGACATCGAAGGTAGTGCTGTAGCCGCCCTCGAAGTTGACGGTCATCTTGTCGGTCACCTTGGCTGCGGTCTCGTTGGAGTTGAACTGGATGCTGAATGCTTTGTTGGCACCTACGGCAATCACGTCGCCGGCAGCGAGTGAAGTGGTGAAGTTGGGTGTTGCAAAGCTTACCGAAGCCACCTTCAGCTCCTTGGTGCCCTTGTTGAGCAGGATGAGAGCATTGCCCGAGTTGTTGGCCTTACCGTAGTTGACGATTCCGGCATCCCAACTGGGCTTGTTGAACTCAGCCTTGAGCCCTTGAGCCTCGCTCACAACGAAGTGGGCCACCGAGGAGCCGCCGTCGCGGTTGTAGTTGGCAAACGACTCGTGTAACCAACGGAACTGCACCGTCTGACCTGCGTAGGCGCTGAGGTCGATATCCTCCGTCTTCCAGTAGCTTGCGTCGTCTCCCTTCTCGGAGATGTAGCTCAGTGTCGTCCAATCGGTTCCGTTGGCGCTCACCTGGAAACTGCAAGCGCTGGCACCATTGTTGGGCGAGACGTTCTTCTTGGTCTTGGCTCCGGTGGCATCGACAACGGCATCACTGGGATGAACGTTGGTCCAGACGAAGGAAGCCTTCATATTCTTGTCTGCGGGGAGACGGAACTGCTGTGTGGTGACGGCAGTGTGCTCGTTGGCGGCAGCCATGTAGGCCGACATGAGTACGTTGCTCTTCACGTTGCCGTAGGTGTAGGGATAGTAGTCGTTCACGCTCCACTTGCGGTTGTAGGAAGCAGCAGCCTCGACAGTCCAGCCATTGGGAATGCTGCCATTCGTGAAGTTCTCTTCATAAGGATAGGCCGATACTGAAGCGTCGGGCTGGGTCGTAAAGGTCCACACGGGCACCTTGGTAGCGTCGCCCTTGTCGTTGTAGGGCACCACCTTCCAGTTGTAGGTTGTGCCGTAGCCGGCTGTGGCCAGCGTATAAGTGGTGGCGTCCTTCACGTCGAGGCCGTTGACGAGGTTGGTGGCCGCATCGTCGCTGCCTACATAGAGCTTATAGCCTTTGGCGAAGAGCACCGGCTCCCACTTGAACTCAATGTTCTTGGGTAACAGCTCGGTAGCTTTGTTCTTGGGTGCTACGAGCGTCGGAGCCTGAGGGGCTTGGTCGGCACCGTAGACATTGGGGAGCAGCACGCGGTCCACATAGATGTCGGCAAACTCGCCGGCGCCTTCCTCTGAGTCGTATTCTACGGCAGTGTCAACGAAGCGCACGTAGGAGCTGTCGGTACCCTGTCCGAGGTCGACGGTCTGCACTGCGTAGTTGTCCATGCCGCCATTGTTGACATCGTACGTCCACTTGGTGGTCCAGTTCTTACCATTGTCGTAGGAGACGTCCACACGGAAGTTGTTGGTCTGATAGCTTCCGCCGTCCTCACTGGTGAAGACGTTGATATAGGTGAATTTCAGCTGTCCGCCCTTCGTGAGGTCGAGTCGGGGCGATACCAGGTAAGCATCATTGTAGCTGGCCGAGGCATAGGCTGAGCCGTCGCCTTCAAGAGCCTTGTCGGTGCGGTTCCATCCGCTGTTCTTCCATCCTGCGGGTGGGAAGCTGCTGTTGAACGACTCGAGCATGTAGCCCTCGGGTACCACTTCCTTAGTAGCTGTGAGGTGAATGGTCACGTCGCCTCCTGTGGTATGGATGACGGCATTGGCATCGACGGGCGATGTGAGCGAAGCCGTGTAAGCGAGCTGGAACTTGGTGCTCTCAAACTGCTTCAGGTTCACCGAACTGTAGTCCCACGTCGTGGATACTCCTGCGGGCAGTTCAAGGCCGGTCACTTTCAGACCGTCGAGACCGTCGTTCTTCAGCGTGAACGGTGTGGTGTAGAACTTTTCGCCTACATACATCTTCGGGAACTTATAGCTGCTGTTGTCAATGGATGCCGACGGTGAGGTGTAGGGGGTGAACTGCTTCACGGTCACATCGTCGATGCAGGCGATGTTGCCGTACTTCGTATACATCTTATATACAAAGGCCAGCTTCACCTTCTTCCCTTTCCAAGCACTCAAATCCACTTGCGACGTGTGAGGGTCCCAAGTGGTGATAGGATAGACGAGCACACCGCTCTTGGCGAGCAGATTCTTGTCCTGTATGGAGAACACTGTCGTGGTGTCGGTAGTGCCCGAGACAATGACACGCACCTGGAGATCGTATCTCGACGACTCCTGGGCGTTGGCGGGCCCCACCTTCCACGTGAACTTCAACTGATAGGTGTCGTTGAGGTCGAGTTCCGGTGTAATGAGCTTTTCATCGCGGGGACCAAAGGCGTTGTTCTTGTCTCCGCTCCAAGTAGGGCCGTCGCAAGCCGCACAGTTGGTGCTTCCGGCTAATGCGCCCTTCTTGCTGTAGTAGTTGTGCCACTTGAAGTTGAGGGCGTCGCCTGTGTAGCTTCCCTCGGTGGTCCAGCCGCTGCCTCGTGTCACGGGGAGCGAGCTGAGTTCCGTACTGCCCGTTTCGAAATCCTCGTCGAGCAGTGTCTGGGTTCTTGCTTGTGTTGTCCCAAGGAGGGTAAGCAATGCCAGGGATAAGTAAACTTTCTTCATACTAATTTTGTTGAATATGTTTATTAATTATTTCAATTTATCTGAATTTAGCCTATTGTCTCTTACAGATTGCAAAGTTAGATAAAAAGCCCGAATTGCAAAAGTTAAAAGCTGTTTTTTTTTATGCGCAATGTGATTTTGTGCTTTTTTACGACATTATAGGGTAAATGTGTGAGGTGTCGTGGCTGAAAACCGATTGGAAGGGTTCGTTGATAGGGCATGAGGGAGGCTGTGGACAGTATCTCCCAGATTGGCTGTGAGCGATATCGTGCGTGGGAGCAACCGATGATCTTCAATCTTAATAGTCATCTTTCATTTACTTGGAGCGATCTTTAAGTAGTCCCAGTGGAACCACATATAGGCTTGATAGGGTTGATATTTGGCTTTCTCTTTGCCGAGTCTCTGATACATCCTTCAAAATATGAATTGGTACAAAAACGGGGTGTATTGTATCAAAGTGGAGCTTTTTAAGGTGTTTAAGTGAAAAAATATTACCTAAAACATTGCCGATTACAAAATAACAGTTAACTTTGCAGTCGAATACGAATATCAGCGAACCTGCTATATGCCGGTCAGTCCATAACACTGTAACCGGAAAGGCTTACTCGGGCTTGAGCTACGCCATTCCGAATTCGCTCGTCACCTTGGGATACAGTTATATCGGAGCCACAACGGCGCTATCCAGCTAATGACTGGTATCATCACCGGCCAGGCCCCCGCTGTCGCCGGCAACAAGCGGGACTACTTCAACTATGTGTCGTTTGGCTATTTAGGTAGTAACTATGCCTACTGTTACGACGTATGGAACTATCACTACACTGCCATCAGTCGGGCCAACCTCGTTATCGCAGCCGTCAACAATGCCGGAGATGCCGACGACGCTTCGGCCACCTACGCCGGATTCATGGCCAATGCTGCCAAGTACGCGCGGTTGGCCATCAACGAGGGCTATTCAATGAGGCCGACTGGCGCCGTGCCATATGGGTAGCACCCGAGGACGAGGGTAAGGCTGACTCAGTTACTAAATACACAACGTTGC
>ONMG01000331.1 GCA_900318855.1 uncultured Prevotella sp. | reverse complement strand
CGGTATATTCGGTATCCAAAGATATGGACGAAGTCAAGACCTATCTGCAACACACCATCATATCTATTGAGAACATCGATTACGAGTTTACTGATTATACGACCATTGCGAATTATCCGCTCAAGTATCAGATAACAGGTTCGCTGACTTTGCAGCGCGACTTGAACACACTCATACCCGACCAGGATCAAGGCATTCAGTGGTAAACAGTCGGCTCACTCCAGACTTGTCTGTCTTCATACAGATAAGTCTGGGCACTGGCCCAAAGAACAATTATAATGTATTGTATGATGAGGTTCTTCTTTCTACTTCTCATGATTTTAGCTCCCGTATATACATGGGCTATTGATTACATACCTGAGAGTGATGTTAAAACAGCAGATCCCTTTGTAATGCTCGATGGGGACACCTATTATTTATATGGGACACGGGCTGGGAATCCTAATCGCGGGTTTGAGGCTTTCTCTTCAAAAGACTTGAAGACATGGAAACGTGAGGGATATGTCATAAAGACAGGTCGGAGTCTTTATTGGGCACCCGAAGTCTATAAGTTCGACGGAAAATATTACATGTATTATTCTGCCAACCATAAACTCTATGTGGCTACCTCCGATTCCCCTTTAGGCCCATTCAAGGATGCATCCAACACACCCATGATAAATACAGGAGCCAATACTATAGACAGCTCGGTATTTACAGACACGCTTTCCAATGGTCAGATACAACAATGGCTATTCTTTGTAGAAGAGAACAACGCCAACCGCATCTATCGGTGCAAGCTTAATGCGGACCACATCACAGCCGATGAGTCAACCATAGAGAAGGTAACGGAAGCAACGGAGTCCTACGAGCTTCACGTCGGCTATCACTGCACGGAAGGTCCTTGCGTCATCAAGTGTGGAACCCGCTACTTTATGATGTACTCTGCTAACACTTACAACAGCATATATTACAATGTGTGCGTGGCAAGAACGAATAGTATAGAAGGCAATCTATGGACCAAGATTTATCAGAATCCCATTCTTTCGTACGACAAATTGGGACGTCAACTCTACGGAGTAGGGCATAATGGATTTTTCTACGACAAGAAAGGCACGCTGAGAATAGTCTTTCATGGCTATAAAAACAACAAATGTGAGGGTACACGTCGGGTTTACTTTGGCACAATGCGAGCATCCAGCGCATCAGTGACCATGAACCTTGACTCTGCCATTATTTCACCCAAGCTTTACATGGGCGGATACGACAAATGCGATTCTTTAGAAACCGCTGTCACCGACGGAACCAGTGTTTGTGCCGACCTGAACAATGACGGTTGCTTGGATTTAATCATTGCAGGGCGAGGCAGACAAGGCTATCAGAACAACACTTTACTTTACAATGAAGAGAACAAGACTTGGACGGCCAAGGCATCTTCCATGCAAACAGCTTACCGACCGTCCATCACGCCATGTGACTTCAATCTTGATGGTAATGTCGACATACTTACCTTTGACAGTCTGAGCACAGCAGAGGGCATTGCCAGGAAAGGATTATTCCTTGGCGACGGAATGGGTAATTTTAGCAAGCAAGAACTGACCTTATCCGACGAGAATGGTGGCAGCATGGACATCAGCACGATTGATCCCCAGACAGCCGACGTGGCAGACTTTAACAATGATGGGAAACCAGATATTGTCGTAATTGGGAAACACGCCAATGTGGTATTGATTAATCAAGGCAACTACCAGTTCACTGTAAGACCCTGGAATTCAACCCTGATATTAACCCACGCTATGGTGAAAGCCGCTGATTTTGACAATGACGGCTATACCGATTTTATAGTCAGCGGAGCGACGAACAACGGTGCGACACCTTATGTGGCTCTCTATCGCAATGAGAAGGGCACCTTTCAGCAGTTGAGCGCTTCACAGTTGGGACTTCGCAATATGGCCAATGGCTGTCTGCAAATTGCCGACATCAATGATGACGGCTGGTTAGACTTATTCATTCAAGGATCGACTTCAAATGTAGCAAGCACCTCCCAATATCGTCAATACGTATATCTGAACCGGAAGAACCCTGACAGGATTGCTTTCTCCATCGATGACTCAGGCACTGCAACGCAGACCAACAACAACCTTCTCGGTCGCATTCAGAATAGCACGCCCACTTCAGCGGCGCTCTTTGATTGGGATGGTGACGGTCTGTACGATCTATTCACTGCGGGTCGTTGCGAAGACATACAGTCACAAGTAGGCTTTTATTATCATAACGAAAACGGTCATCTCAAAGAATACGCCCTCACCTCGGGTGGCTCCTCTTCTACAATTTGCTTTCCCGACTGGGATGGAGACGGCAAGAAAGACTATTTCAACGCTGGCTACTCCACCGATGACTTGGGATTCAACTCTGACTATAAAGGAATACGGTCTACCATCTATTTGAGCAGTGAGACGAAGGCTGAAAGACCCTCTTCACCGATTACGCTTAACGCTGAAGGCAAGGCAGGAGCTGTCCGTCTCACTTGGAATCCAAGTCCATCCGCAAAATCCAACTGCACCTATAACTATTATGTCAAGGATGCGCAAGGCAAACTGCTTACCCAAACCCTGTCTTTTATTGACGGCAACAAGGATGGTATTCTGAAAACAATGACACTTGGCAATGCTGGATGCAATCATTCAATCACGATAAACCTACCGGCCGGCAATTATACTTGGGGTGTACAAACTGTCAATGCAGCCTACGAGGGGTCTCCCTTTACGAAGAGTTCGTTCACCGTCTCTGAGAGCAGTGTCACAGCTATTCAAGAACTTACCAAGAAGCAACGCTCCGAAGTAGCAAGGTTCAATCTCAATGGACAGCAGGTCAGCGCCCACTATGCAGGCACTGTAATCATTAAATATTCTGATGGAAGCAGCATTAAACGACTACAACACTAATAAGATCTATTCTCTAACATAAGTTATTATGATTAAACAATTACTAAGCTCGCTGATTCTCTTATCAGCATTAACACCGGCTTCTGCGCAGAATAGCGTGTCGGTCGACCTGACCAATAAGTTGCTGGTAAACGCCGACTTTGAACTCATCCAAGATGAGAATGGGGCTATCGTCCCTATTGGTGCCACCGGAGTGAACAAGCAAGTTCCTTACGGATGGTCGACCAACTATCCTGAATTCGGTCTCACTTCTTCTTATGGCGTCAATGGCGATGCCACCTATCTGCATGGACATGGCCTCACCTGGTTCCGTCTGCAGGAAAACGTCAATGGATCAACAGTAGGATTCCCCAGTGCCAACGATCCCAACCGACCGGACATCAAGGAAAACTGGAAACTGTTCCAAACCATTCCTGCCAACAAGCTTGAACCTGGACTCTACAAGATTAGCTGCCTTCTATGGCAGGAATATCGCAAGAAAGGAAACAACAATATCATTGATGCCTATAAAAACAGCGGATGTGACTATACAGAACTTCTTGGTGGCTGCTGCCTCTTCGCTACAGCAGGCGAGGGGGATAATGCCCACACCAATGTGCAGTATTATGGCAAGAATGCAGATTATGTAGGTACCGACAAAGACGGGAATGCTGCTTCCAACCTCACTGCTACCGACAATGTCGTGACATTTGCCAACTATGCCCCGGGCGTCGGCAACTCTTACATTCTTCGGCCTTTGGTTGTTTACATCCAAGTTAACAAGGGGGAATCCTTGCAACTGGGCATCCGTACGAGCTGCCTCGATCGCAATGGCAATCCGAGAGGCATCGGTACGGGATGGTTTAAGGCCGACGATTTTCATGTAGAGAAGGTGCTCAGCCAGCCTGCACTTGACCCGGATGCTTTCACCAACCAAAACATACAAAACAACAGCTTTGAACTTAATCCCGACGGAGAACCTGCCAACGGTCAGCAAATCACTGACCTGCCCTACGGATGGAACGTGGAGAACGAGAGCGACGACTATGGTATCCATCCCAACTTCGTCCGCATTCTGGATGGGAACGAATGTGCCTATTTCAATGCAAAGGAGAATCCCATCAGCGACTTAGCTCTCTATCAATATGTCGACGCAGGCAAGCTGGAACCGGGCATCTATGAGGTTTCCTGCCGCCTTTGGCAGCCAAGAGCTTCTAAAAATGGAGCTACCCAATTCGGACAGTGCAGACTCTATGCCACCGATGGTACCACGTCCTACGTGCAGTATTACGGAAAATCCTCTGAATACGACAAGAACCTCACTTCAGGCGAAATCGCCTCTTATGCTGGCTATCCGGGTTGGTCCGACCGCTCTGCCAGCTGGGAAAGAGAGCGTCAGCTACACGAGATGTTCGTAGACTTCCCACTGCAGCCGACCACCGATAATGCAACACCCAGCTTTGAATTTGGCATCCGTTCTGGAGCCATGAAAGCTGATGGCACCATCGATAAAACCAACGGCACTTTCCATGTCGACTATTTCCGCTTCTACAAGAAGTCCAATCTTACCGATACGCTCTTCGCTACAAAGGCAAATGACGTAAAGACCTTGAACTACAAAGTAAGATTCACCCTGGAGCATGGATTAAAGAATGGCAGCTGGGGCACGATATGCTTGCCCATTGCCCTCAATGAGACCGATCTTCACACCATCTTCGGTCAGAATGTAAAGGTGGCAGCCTTCGACAGAGCCGACGGAACGACCCTCCACTTCACTTCGGTAAAGAGCATCGAAGCAGGTGTACCCTATATTATCTGCCCGGATGATGTAGTCCCGTCACCACTTACAATCGACGATGTTGTCATCAGCAACGCCGTTCCTGCTACCGTAGTTAAAGACGGCTATTCCTTCGTCGGCACCTTCAATCCTGTTGACATCAAAGCTAATGATGCAACCAAGCTGACGATTGATGCAGAGGGAAAGGCTGTCGCTACCACTTCCGACATTCAGGTAAATGCAGCCAGCGCCTATATCCTCAATCCGTCATCTCAAAACCTGACCATTGCCATTGATAATCCTGCCACCGGCATCTCTTCAATCAACAAGAACGAATGCACCGGAACCCAGAATTACTATAATGTAAGTGGTCAAAGGGTAGAGAAGAACCACAAAGGAATCATCATCTTAAACGGTAAGAAATGGATTAATAAGTAAACCTAAGGCATGTCTTTCTGTGCAGTAGGGCTTTGTCCCTATTGTACGGAAGGACATCCTTTACTCTCTTAATACGGTCGGTATCCTCTCTCCTCCACACCCTCAACCACACATCACAAAGACTATTTACCCCATCTGTCATGTTACGCAAATTGTGCCTGCTTATCTTCGGAACCCTCACCGCATCTCTCTTATATGCTGGAAACATTAGGGTGATCGACACTTTTGGAAAGGGTAACTTCCCCATCGTCACTCCAAATGCCAGCGCCACCCTTATCGTCGACAGCCTTGATGCCAAAGTAGTGCATACTGCATCCGGAATGCTTTCCGAAGATGTCAAAGCCATTACCGGTAGCGCACTTGGCATAGCCGACAGCATATTGCCCAACAGCTATCCTATTGTTGCCGGAACCATCGGACAGTCACGACTTATAAGTCAATTAGTAGAAGCAGGAAAGATAAACACAGATGAGATTGAAAATCTGTGGGAGGCCTTCGAAATCATAGTCATAGACAACCCTTACCCCCAAGTAAGCAAAGCCCTCATCGTCTGTGGAAGCAATCCGCGTGGCACTGCCTACGGACTACTTTCGTTATCACGCATGATGGGGGTATCACCCTACGTCTGGTGGGCTGATGTCACGCCCGCACATAAATCAACCCTTAGCGTGGAGGGGACAAGTCTCATAGAGAAGGGACCATCGGTAAAATATCGAGGCATTTTTATTAATGATGAAGACTGGGGCCTCCTGCCCTGGGCAAGGAAGGGAATAGATGCCAAATACAACAGCATCGGTCCCAACACCTATCAGAAAATAGCCGAGCTCATGTTGCGCCTCCGCGCCAATACGCTATGGCCAGCCAAGCACGGAGCCTCAAGAGCTTTCTGGAGTCTTAACGAAAACATTAAAGTAGCCGACGACTATGGACTCATTATGAGTTCCGGCGACCCCATGCTTCGTGACAACCTATGGGAGTGGCCGCGCTTTGGCGGCAACAGTTCCAATTACAGCTACTCCACT
>ONMG01000277.1 GCA_900318855.1 uncultured Prevotella sp. | reverse complement strand
CGGGCCTGTTGTTACGGGCCGACGGGTACGAATGCAATTTCTACAAAAAAGATTGAAATTTTAACGGCAAGGGGTGCGTTTTTGACCGTTTTTCGGGGACTTAAGACTTGAAGGAGGCAAAACTGCTATGTCAGACAATCTTCAGTCCAGATATTTCACACAAAAGAGAATCGTCAGTGACGTTGACTATCACAGAGCGCAGCAGCTGGCAAAGAGTCTGCTTGATACTGGGCTGATCTCTGAGAAAGAATTCAACAAATTATCTGCCATCAATCGTGAAACTTTCTCTCCGCTGTTTGCGGAAATAATGCAAGAAACGCTTGATGTGTAATGGTTTCAGAGCGATATATAGTCACACGGAAAGGAGGATAAACCTTGAAAAAAGTAACAAAAATCGACAAAACAGCACAATCAAACATCAGGCTTCAGAAAATCAGGGTAGCCGCCTACTGCCGTGTCTCGACAGACTCAGACGCCCAGCTGGAAAGCCTCGAGGCTCAGAAAAGCCATTATGAGAGTTACATCAGGACACGCAGCGACTGGACATTTGCAGGACTCTACTATGACGAAGGCATCACCGGGACAAAGAAAGACAAGCGGCCTGAGCTCATGAGAATGGTCTCGGATTGCGAAGCCGGGAAGATAGACCTTGTCGTAACGAAGTCCATCAGCCGTTTCAGCCGAAATACAACCGACTGTCTGGAACTGGTAAGAAAGCTCCTCGGTCTGCATATCCCGATCTACTTCGAGAAGGAGAACATCAACACCGGAACAATGGAAAGCGAACTCTTTCTGTCTATTCTCTCCAGCATGGCAGAAAGCGAATCCGTATCCATTGCCGAAAACAGCAAGTGGTCAATCCAGAAGCGTTTTGAAAACGGTACATTCAAAATCAGCTATCCACCCTACGGTTATGACTGGGATGGGCAGCAAATGACTGTAAACAAAGAACAAGCAGCCATTGTCAAAGAAATTTTCTCCGCAGTCCTGTCCGGTAAAAGCTGCGTTGCAATCGCCAGGGCACTTAATGAACGCGACATTCCTGCAAAACGTGGTGGCAAATGGGATGCCTCTACGATACGCAGCATGATTGCCAACGAAAAATACACCGGTGACTGTCTTTTCCAGAAAACCTACTCAGACGCAGAATTCAACCGCCACATAAATCATGGAGAAAAGAACCAATACATCGTGCAGAATCATCACGAAGCGATCATCACTCATGAGGATGCCGAAGCAGCCAGAGCCATGATTTTGCAGCACGCCAGAGAAAAAGGAATTCGTGCAGAAAGCAGCAAATACCAGAACCGATACGCATTCACCGGAAAGATTATCTGCGGAGAATGCGGTTCAACATTCAAACGAAGAACCCATTACTGCATCGACAGTCAATACATAGCATGGGTCTGCGCCACACACATCGAGGACAAGACAAAATGCTCTATGAAATACATCTGTGACAACGAACTGAAACTTGCCTTCGTAACCATGATGAACAAGCTCATTTTCGCACACCGGAGGATACTAAAGCCCTATATCGAGGCATTGCAGAATTCACCTGTCGACTCCCCGATGAAAAGAATACAGGAGCTGCAGACCATGCTTGCAGCGAACACAGAAAAACGTGAGACTCTTTCCCGCCTGATGACTCAGGGAATTATCGATCAGGTTCTCTACAATCGTGAAAACAACTTCCTCCTGTCAGAAGCTGAGAATAATAAACGCGAGATGGAAGCCCTCTCGAATAACATTTCAGGCAGCGTCAGCACGCTGGCCTCAGCAAACGACCTTCTGCATTTCACCGAGAAAGGCGTGATGCTGGATGCCTTTGACGATGAGCTCTTCACCCGCCACGTCGACCGGATCATTGTGGTTTCGCGTGAGGAAGTCTGCTTTGAACTAAAATGCGGCTTGTCCCTGCATGAAAGGATGTGATGATATGGGGCACACACCATTCGGTTACAAGATACAAAACGGACGCGCAGTCATCGACGAAGATGCCGCTGTAAAAATCCGACTGCTGTATGCAAACTATCTTTCAGGCATGTCGCTTGTCAAAGCGGCTCAGGAAGCCGGGATTGAAACTTACCACGGGACGGCCAAACGTATCATCCAGAACTCCCACTATCCCGGAGATGATTTTTACCCGGCTCTAATTGACCGGCAAACCTACGAGAGAGCTGCCACGGAGATCAAAAGGCGTTCCGATCTTCTCGGCAGGAACCACAGAAGAAAGCCAGCGGTCCTGCCTGCCGTACCTACAAGATTTTTCATGACGAATTCAGATAAGCAGTACGATGATCCGAAACTTCAGGCCGAATACCTCTACAGCCTGATTGAAAGCGAGGCTGATTAAATGGGAAGCATAACATTCATTCCCGCAAGACGACAGGTCGGAAACAATATCAAAAAACCGGAAAAGCCAAAGCTGCGTGTCGCCGCCTACTGCCGTGTTAGCACGGACTCCGACGAACAGGAAACCAGCTATGAGACACAGGTCAGCCACTACAAGGAATTCATCCAGAATAATCCAGACTGGCAGCTCGCCGGCATTTTCGCAGATGACGGCATCTCCGGAACAAACACCAAGAAGCGTGACGAATTCAACCGAATGATCGACGAATGCATGGCCGGAAATATCGACATGATCATCACGAAATCGATCAGCCGATTCGCTAGAAATACACTCGATTGCCTGCAGTACATCAGGCAACTCAAGGACAAGAACATTCCCGTTTATTTCGAGAAGGAATCCATCAACACAATGGACGCCAAAGGCGAGGTCCTGATCACGATCATGGCAAGCCTCGCACAGCAGGAATCACAATCCCTCTCCCAGAACGTGAAGCTCGGGCTTCAGTATCGTTACCAGCAGGGGAAAGTACAGGTAAACCACAATCACTTCCTCGGCTACACAAAAGACGAGAATGGAAAACTGGTCATTGATCCCAAACAGGCCGAAGTCGTCAAACGCATCTACCGCGAATACCTCGAAGGCCACAGCATGAAGAAGATCTGCCAGCACCTGGAAGCGGACGGCGTCCTCACCGGAGCAGGCAAGACGAAATGGTATGACAGCACAATCAACAAGATTCTTCGAAATGAAAAGTACATGGGTGACGCTCTGCTCCAGAAGACCTACACCACCGATTTTCTTACCAAGAAGCGTGTCAAGAACACCGGTATCGTCCCGCAGTACTACGTCGAGGACGACCATGAGGCAATCATTCCAAAGGAGCTGTTCATGCAGGTGCAGGCCGAACTGGTCCGCCGCCGCAACGTCCATTCAAGCAAATCCGGGAAGAAGCGCTGCTTCTCCGGCAACAACTGCTTCTCCCAGATCGTCTGCTGCGGCGAGTGCGGTGAACTCTACCGACGCATCCACTGGAACAACCGAGGAAAGAAATCCATCGTCTGGCGCTGCATCAGCAGGCTTGAGCCCTCCTCCGCCGATGAGAACTGCACGAACCGGACAGTGAGTGAGGCCCTGCTCAAGGAGATCTCACTCAAGGCCATCAACCGGATCTGCGCCGACAGCGGCTCCTTCATCAGGCAGATTCAGGAGAACGCCGCGAAAGCGGTCATGAACACCGACTCCCTCTCACCGGAAGGCCTCGACAAACGTCTCGAGGAGCTGCAGAAAGAGCTCATCGATAAAGCGAACAGCAAACAGGACTACGATGCCATCGCCGACGAGATCTTCCGGCTTCGCAACCAGAAACAGCAATCCCAGATGGACGCAGAGACACAGAAGGAAAACCTGAGACGCATCAAGGAACTGCAAGACTTCATCGCCGCCCAGTCCATCGAGATCACCGAGTTCGACGAGAGCCTCGTCCGAAGGCTGATCGAAAAAATCACCGTTTTCTCCGACCACTTCACCGTGGAATTCAGGTCCGGCGTGACGGTTGATATAAAAGCATAAGAGCAGGTGCTCCACTTAACTGGAGTGCCTGCTCTTTTTTGTAGCCCGAACTGGATTTATTTAATTCGATATATCATATCTCCTGTATTGCATATACGCATAATTCCGAAGATCGGATCATTCTCTCCTTCCCATATCCATCCCTGGAATGTTGTGTCATATCCAGAATACCCTTCCGTAACGATCTCAAAGTCTGCATCAGGATATCGTTTTTGAAATTCATCAAAAGATAAGACCTCTCCAGTGAACGATTTCTCCCCATCATACCCATACGGCCTGTTAAACAGCATGATGTCGCACTCTTCTATATCAGCTTTAGTAAACTCAATTATTCCCGGATACCATTTCTCTTCATCGTCGGCAAATTGAAATATCCTATCTAACTTCAAAGTTAAAGTTGCTTTATTATACTCATTCCGTAGTATCCGACTATCATGTAAACTGAAGGGAATATTACTTATCCTGTTT
>ONMG01000279.1 GCA_900318855.1 uncultured Prevotella sp. | reverse complement strand
TAACTAACTAAATCGTAACCTATTACTATCAAGAGCAATTAACCTACGCTCATTTCCAATAAATTACACTCTTTTCGTAACTTCATGCTGCAAAGTTACAAAAAAGAACAGCAGCTATGTTCAGTTTGAGGTTTGTTTTTTGCGCCACACTTTTATCAGCGCCCTACCGTTCATGCTCAGCGCCCTATCGCACAACTTCGTGGCACAGGATATTTTCCGGGGCACGGTGACTTTTCCTGAGCCCCCCACGCAGCAGGCTATAGCGTGTGCCCCCGGAGCACACGAGCACGAAGTGCGTTGAAGTCCTTCGAAGCTCCAACCACGGTAGTTTTTCAGTGAGGTCTATATTTCTTCACCGCCGTCTTTACACACCAATCAGTTACAAGCTTCCCTCCTCTCTTCCCACAGCTCACCCCGACACCAGCGGCTTCGGCCTTCAGCGGCAGGCCACGCTGAGCGTTTCGGCTATGGGGGCAGCATGCTTACGGCATATGGCGTACATGTCTCCGCCAATTGGCGTACGTAGCTCCGCCTTATGGCGTAGATATCTCCGCCAATTGGTGTAACATCCGGCACCCTTGGTGTACGCTGTCCTTATGTGTAGCTCTCCCCCTGCAGCACCTCTCGTCTCCTGCCGATCTCGAGGAGATGGCCGAGCACAGCACCATGCCGACGCGTGTCGACATGAGGGCGGCGAAGTCAATGGTACTCGATTTCGTGGAGAGCTAACTTGTCACTGAAAATATCTTGTGCCCCGCAAGAATCATGTCAATGAATTCTGTTGGGATAACGGCAAAGAGCCTGGTATAGAGTTTTAGAATATTTCAGACTTGGGCTATAAATTGAAAAAAAATTAAGAGAAAGCTTGGAACCTAAGCGAATAAAGTCTATATTTGCAGCGAGAATGATCATACCAGTAGTAATTTTACAAGTCAATGCTTATGAGAAAACATCGCACAGCAGTTATTAATCCATTCAAGAGCTTCCACACAAACGGACCGTAAACGAAAGGCAGCAAAGAGCAACAGCCTCTGACAAAACGCGGGTACCACAAAACATTTAATCAACACCATCAAGAATACTATATGAGAAAAACAGGATTTTATGCCGTATGTGCTCTCGGCTATTTTTCCGCCTTCTCGCTTGAGATGTATGCCAAAGCAGTATCGAAAGAAGGCTCTTCCATCACCATGACACAAGTGCTTCAACAAGCAACCCGAAAAATCCAAGGTAAAGGTGACCGATGTGAATGGGTCCCCCATCATCGGTGCCACAATCAATATCAACGGCAAAGCCAAGGCTGCAGCCATCACCGACGTAAATGGAGAATTCAGCATGGAGGCACCTGAAGGAGCCATAGTCAACATAAGCTACATTGGCTACGAGCCCTTAACCTTCAAGGTGAATGCCACCGAGACCAACTACTCACTCAAGATGAGTGAAGACGCAAAGAGACTCAACGAGGTGGTGGTAGTCGGTTATGGCGTCCAGAAAAAAGTGACTATGACAGGTGCCGTGGCCAACGTGAAGAGCGACGAGCTCACGCAGATACCCAACACCAATCTATCGAACTCTCTGGCTGGTCGGGCACCCGGTGCCACCATCACGGGCAACTCCGGACTGATGGGAGCGACCTCTACCATCCGGTTGCGCGGGGGATTCGGTGAGCCACTCTTCGTCATCGACGGCGTCATACGCAATAAGGCCGCCTTTGATGCACTCGAGCCTTACGAAATCGATCAGATGAGCTTCCTTAAGGATGCCGCCTCGGCTTCCATTTACGGTTCTACGGCCGGTAACGGCGTGGTGGTGGTGACCACCAAACATGGTGCCAGCAATTCCAAGCCCGTGTTCAACTACCAAGGCTCCTACAGTTTCAGCACTCCCACACAGGAGTTGCTTGCCGACCAATGGACGGCCGTCGACGAACTGAAATATCAGAATGCCGTGGCCCGCTTCAAAGGACAGAAAGAGCCCAATGGCGAGACCGAAATGAACTACTTCCTCGACAATGGTATCAACTACAATGTGAACGACTACATTTGGCAGAACCCTTGGAACACCAAGCACTCCCTGAGTGTTACGGGAGGCACTGACCGGGTGAAATACTATGTGCTGGGGTCGTTCCTGGCCGAGGAAGGCTCCTACGTTACGCTGAAGAATCACAAGTTCTCGGTGCGCTCCAATCTGTCGGTCGACCTGACGAAGTACATCAGCATGAACCTTAACCTGGATGCTCACCAGTCGAACGACAAACGCTTCTACTGGCCCTTCTCCGAAGACGACGACCAAGCCATCTATGACCTCTACCGCTGCACCTTCAATGCCTTGAAGACCGTCCCCTTCTACTGTAACCGCGATGGTTCACCGGCCAACCACGTCACCGACTATCCTATCTATCCCGACTACGGCTCATGGCAAGGCTGGAATCCGGTCGACCAGGTCATAGGCAACCGATACATCAAGACCCGACGGCGCACCATGAACGGACAGCTGTCGTTCAAGGTGAAGCTCGACTTCCTGCTGCCGGGCCTGAGCACAAAGGTGCTGGCCAACTATGAGGGCTGGGACTACAGCCGGAAGAAATTCATGACCTTCCAAAAGAACTACAAGCTGCAACTCGCCGACCCCACTCATAACCGCTTCCTGCCTGGCGGACCGCTGAATCTCGACGAATACAATGTCTTCAATTTCAGCCAAAACTATGAGAACCTGGAATATCAGACCCATCAGACTTGGAAGGAGCAGTTCGACTGGTTTATCAACTACGATCATACCTTTGCCGGCGTACACAACGTTTCCGGCATGATCGTCTTTGAGCAAGCTTCCAACGGCGGCGAGTATGTCACGGCCAAAGGCGAGCAGCCCGCCACCACACTCGACCAGATGTTTGTCTACTCTACCGACGCCCAGCGCCGCTACGGCGACGCCTATGAGGACACGGGAGGTCGGATTTCCTGGATTGGTCGCTTCAACTACAACTACGACCAACGCTACATCGCTGAATTCTCGTTCCGCTACGACGGCAACTCGCTCTTCGCCAAGGGTCATCGCTGGGGCTTCTTCCCCTCATTCTCGGCAGCCTGGCGCATCAGCGAGGAGGGCTTCATGAAGAACACCCGCTCATGGTTGAGCAACCTGAAGCTACGCGCATCTTACGGCACCACAGGCAACGACCTGAACGTAGAGAACAAGGAAATCACCAAGTTCTCCTACCTGCAGAAATACATCAACGGTGGCTCCTACATCTTCGGCAACAACAAAGCTGCGACCATTGTGGCCAGCGACACACCCAACCGCAACCTCACATGGGCCACGTCAAGAAACTATAACGCAGGACTCGACTTCGGCTTCCTCAACAACCGGCTGAACGGCAATATCGACGTTTTCTACCGCAAAGAGAACCACATCTTAGGTGCCCGCACAGTGACACTGCCCGATACCTATGGTGCCACACTAGCACCGGAGAACTATGCCGAGCGCTCCTGGCATGGCGGCGAGCTGGCCTTGTCATGGCACGACAAGGCGGCCTCCGGGCAAATCGACTATTCGGTATATGCCAACATGGGCTATGCTACCGACAAATGGGACCAGATTGACGAAGCTGCCACCTACCGTGTCGGAGGTGCGCTCCATGCCCTCTCCAAGGTAGGGAAGCCCGACAACATTCTCACGGGACTCATCGTCGACCATCTGCTCACCGACCAAAAGGAGGTCGACGAGCTGAAGGCAAAGGGATTCAAGCAATTCGGTCGCGACCCCTATCTCGGTGGTCTGCTCTTCAAGGACACCCGCGGCGACGGCTACAAGGAAGGTCCCGACGGACGCATCGACGGCAACGACGCCTACAATCTGCTGAGCAAGAACGGCAGCCCGCGCATCAACTACGGCTTTGGCGGAACCATCAGCTGGAAAGGCATCTCTATGGAGGTGCACTTTCAAGGTGTAGGCAATTACGACCGCTTCGTGGGCGGTGTAGACGGTGGCTTCTACCAGTGGGGAGGAGCCGTGCGGCCCTATTTCGCCATCTGGACCAGCAACAAGGTCTACGACCCCCAGTATAACCCCAACGGCGTTTATCCGAGAATCACAGGAAGCTCATGGTATGAGTCGGGAGCAGGCAACACCAGCTACTGGATGCGCAATGGAGCCTATCTGCGCCTGAAGAACTTGAATCTGGCCTACACGCTACCCGACAGACTCATCCGCAGCTTAGGGCTCACAAAGCTGCAGCTTTTCGCCAATGCCACCAACCTCTTCTGTATCTCTAAGGTGACCGAGTTCCTCGATCCCGAGCAGCAATACTATGATTCCTATCCCCTGATGAAGAGTTTCTCCTTCGGAGTCGACATATCATTCTAACCCCATTAATCATTGACACATTATGAAGACAATCAGATTAAAGCATATACAGGCGTTATTCACCGCCACCTTGTCGGCCTTTGCCTTAATGGGCTGCGACTCGCTCAACATCGACAATCTGGAGAGCTACGATGAGTCGATGGTGTGGAGCGACGCAAAGATGGCCACAGCCTACGTCAACAACCTCTATTCCGAATGCTTCGGCAACTGGAATTCTGGAGCCGATGCCAACTCGGAGGAAATCACTGGGGTGCCCTGGAAACTGGGCACCATCACAGAGACCGGCACCGACTACAAGAAGTGGGACTACACCACCATCCGCCACATCAATGAGGCCATTGAGAGAATCAGCAACAGCAACATCAGCAAGGACGTGGCCGACAATCTCCTCGGTCAGGCCTTCTTCATGCGTGCCTATACCTACTATTATATGGTAGGCTATCATGGCGGTGTCCCCTACGTGACCACACCTCAAGAACATGGTAAGGACTCGCTCAATGTTAAGCGCAACAGCACCAAAGAGTGCTTCGACTTCATCTGTGCCGACCTCGACCGTGCCATACAGCTGCTGCCAGAGAAGATTGCAGCAAGCTCCGACGACTACGGCAGGATTGACCAATGCTTTGCCCGCTCATGGAAGGCCAAGACACTGCTGCTCAAGGCCTCGCCGCTCTTCAATCCTCACCACCCCTACGACAATCCCTACTGGAAAGAAGCCTATGCTGCTGCGAAGGATGCCTATGACTTCTGCCTCGCGCATGGCATCTCGCTGACTCCCAACTACTCCGACATCTGGTTGCAGGAGAAAGGACCTGAGGTTATCTTTGCTGTCGTCAACTCGAACCCTAACAAGACTTCCTACTACGCGGCTTCCACACGACCGGCCTCGGTATCACGAGGCGTCAACAGTGCAAATCCAACTTGGGAATTCATCAAGGAAGTGCCTATGGCCGACGGTAAGCGATTCGACGATCCTACGGGCAAATACTATGTGGGCACGGAGAACGAACTGCTGAAATCATTCTGGAAGAACCGCGATCCAAGACTCTATTCGGTGTGCTTCTGGAATGGAAGCCTCTATCCCGTGGCAGGCAAGCCCAGCAATTACAGGCAGTACAATGCACTGGGCATCTGTAGTGGTGACGACCAATACGGCACCAATCCCAACGCCCACACCAATGCGGTGAACAATGATGCCTACACCGGTTTCTACAATTACAAGGGGGCCGACATGAAGCTCACTCAGGAGACCTGCCTCACCTACGACATCGACTATGTGCTGATGCGGCTGTCCGAGGTGATGTTCATCTATGCCGAGGCTGCCAATGAAAATGGCCACACCGATGTGGCCGTCGACATGCTGAAGCTGATTCGCAAGCGGGCCGGAATTGAACCCGGTAGCGACGGGCTCTATGGGCTGAAGGCTGGCAACAGGGAGGAAACACGCCAGGCTATTCTCGATGAGCGGGCCATCGAATTGTGCTTCGAAGGTCACCGGTTCTGGGATTTGCGCCGCGCACGCAAGATGATGGAACTCAATGGGCTCGTGAAGCATGGCATCGAGGCCATTGCCATCAATCCCGATGGGAGCGAAATGGACATTACAGAAGCCCACAACAAGGCCGAGCAGTTTGAATTGACGACGGAGGACTTCAAGTATGTGCTCCATACGACACCGCTCACCCCAGCCTCAGAGAAGGCCTTCTACCTGGAAGAGAAGTATTACTTCTTCCCCATCCAAAAGAAGACCATCGACATCAACCCCAACATCCAACAGAACAAGGACTGGGGCGGCACCTTTAATCCCACCATGGAATAGACACCCGGTAAGGAGAGAGGCTGGCACCGTCAGAGGCTGGCCTCCTTCCTTACTTCATCTCCTTGAACTTGACACAATGTCGAAAGAAAGGCTATACTGCAGGAAATATCAGCCTATTTTGCAGAAGAACAATAACGATTGTCCACAAATTTGAAAGTTTTTCTGTCTTTATGTTGCTCATTAGAATTTCTTTACTTATCTTTGCAAACATAAAGGAGAAAGCAGCCGGCCTGCCGAAGACACACCGACCAACAATGAAACTTATGAAACACGCAACACTGACCCTGCTCCTGACTGCTCTCGTCGGAGCCACAACCTCACCTGCAATGGCCCAGTTGGCTAAGTTGCCGTCGGGCAAACAGCTTTGGGGCAATGTTATCTACTGTGCCTCATGGGACAACAAAGGCGAATGGGGAACGGGAGAGATTATTCCCGATGACGAACGACCCTTTGGCCTCTATGAGTTTGCACCCAAAGCCCCTTCCACCACCTACGCCCGCTACACCGACCTGAGACTGCTGGCCAATGGTGGCGCCTTCTATCGCAACGGCAAATTCTGCTTTGTCAGGATGGGAGGCGTCGTCTTCCCCACCCTCACCTATCAGGAGTTCGACACCAGCCGGAAATACTTTTCGGATGCCGACACCGTGGCACTGCGGATGCGGGCCACCGATTTGGCTTACGACCACACGACAGGACATGTGTACGGTTCGTTCCGCAATCCCGAGCAACAGACTTACGAGATTGGCTATTCCGACTTCCGTACCGACCATAGAAGTCTGTCACGGGTGACACTGGCCCCGGCCGAACACACCTACCTCGCTATGAGCATCGACCGCGCCGGGCAGCTCTATGCCATCAGCAGTGAAGCCAGCCTCTACCGCATCAACAAACAGACCGGCGAGCAGACGCTGATTGGTTCCACGGGCATTCACCCCGACACCTACAACGTGAGTGCTTGCTTCGACCTGAGCGACAACACGCTCTACTGGACCTGCGTCATGCCTGACGAAACCTCAGCCCTTTACACGGTAGACACCACTACGGGCAAGGCCACGAAAGTGATGGACTTCCGCGACGAAGAACAGATAACGGGTCTCTACATGACCAGCAACGACGACATCATAGCCACCTTGCAACACAGGATTGACAACAGAGCCGGCCACTTGTTGGAGAATCTGAAAAAGAACTTCGGAGCCTTAAGCTACGACACGATACGCACACTGAAAGTGACTGGCGAAATCGACGGCTACGACCTGCTGGTGCTCCGCCGCCTCTGCGGTGGCCCCACTCCCTCCACACCTGCCGACTATGCCGACGGTGAGGAACCTGCCGACAATCGCGACATCACCATGCTGCCCTTAATGGCTCCCAAGCAAACCGACTCCACACGGAATGTGCTGGCTCGTCTCGACCTCTCGGAAGCCACCCTCAAGACGGGTTCCGACAGCGTCTACTATGCCGACGCACTGTACTATTACAAATTGAGGAACGAGCATCAGGCTCCATCCTACATGTTCGCCCGTTGTCCCAGTCTGAGGTATCTGTCGCTTCCGCAGGGCATCGACTCTCTTGGCAGGTTTGCACTCTCGAGCAATCCCGAGCTTCAGGAGGCCGATGTGCCCGACAACCTTCCGGTCTATGGCAACTATTGCTACATGAACTGTAAGGCGCTCAGCGTGGACTCACTTCATTTCGGTCCGGCCGTGAGAAGAATCGGCAAGCTGGCCTTCAATGGCGTGAAGCGACTGCGCTCCGTGGTGCTGCCCGACCAGCTTCACGACGTGGGCATGTATGCCTTTGCCGAGTGCGACTCCTTGCGCCGTATAGAGTTCGGGCGAGGACTGACAGTCATTCCAGGTAGCATCTGCTGGAAGAATCCCCGATTGGAGGAGGTCGTACTGCCCGAAGGCATCGACAGCATCTGGGGCGGTGCCTTTGCCTATTGCACGCAGCTCCGACATATCACCCTGCCCTCTACAATCACCTATCTCGGCTCGGGTGCCTTCGCCCATTGCAGCCAACTGATGAAGGTGGTATGTCTCGCCCAGCAACCACCCCGTATGGACCAAATACTTTGGGACGACTCCACCTTCACGGCCATTCCGCGTGAAGCTGTGCTCTATGTGCCCAAGGGAACGAAAGCCACTTACGAGGCCGACGCAAGCTGGAGGAGAGTCTTCGCCCACATTCTGGAACTCGGGACAACTGACATAGCCACTCCTAAAGAGGCCGAAACCGCCACGGAAGGCATCTACGACATCCAGGGCCGCAGAGTTCCTCAGACCGCACTCGAGCAGAACGGAACCAAGAACATATACCTACTGAGGAAGAAAGACGGAAGCGTGAGAAAAATCATCAAGAGGTAAGAGAACACTTTAACATATACATAACCCAATATTCACCATTGCTTATGAGGAAAATAACTACTTTACTCATGCTAATGGGGCTACTGACGGGTTTCTTGCCAGCTTCGGCGCAGGTGAGCGAAGAAGTGCAAAACTACACTTACGACTTCACCATTGCCAACAAGTCTGACTACTCGTCACTCGCCCACGACTGGGCCCCAAGTGGTTGGGGACACCAGGTCGACAAGTACGATGACTATTATTCAACGGCTTACGTAGACTACTACTACCGGGCGACGTCGGGCATCAACGGCTCGCCCTGCATCACCGTCGGCGACCAGGAGCTGTCAGCGTACTACGAATCCTATTCAGCTAACGACATGCTCATCACTCCGGCCGTGGAGGGCAAGGTGACCCTAATGGTCAAGGGGCTGAAAAGCTACGGCGCTTCCATCCGCTTCTTCAAGGTGACCGGTGACGACGGGAAGTTCGTCAAGGGCGACACCATAGCCTTCACCACCGACACCATCATCAACGAAGACAAATGGAGCAAAGTCACGTTGACCGCTATTCCTGCGGGCACCCGCATCGGCATCCGCGGCAACAACCTCTACATGGATGACTTCACGGCCGACAAGGCTGTCATCGTGAAGAAGCCGGCCCTCACCATCAACGATGTCGACCAGGTGACCGACTACAGTGTGGACGCCGACGCCGACGGCAACTTCACGTTGCAGTGCAAGGCTGTGATAACCAACACCGGTATGCTCGATCTCAAACCAGGCGACAAGGGCTACTCACTGACCCTCGTGAAGAATACCGACTCGACGGCTGTCGCCGAGTTCCCCATCACAAAGGCCATGGCTATCAGCAAGAAGGACACTGTAGCCATCAGTGCAACACTCAACATCAAGGATTATCCGGCCAGTGAGCCGTCGTCGTTCATTCTTCGCGAGAATGTCTCGGGTACCTACAGCTTTGCAGCCCGTGTGAAGCCTATTCCCTACAAGCCAGTGTTCGCCCTGCGCGACTCCGCCGCCAGCGCCCTCACATCGCTTGCCGACAGCACCGACATCGACTTCGGGATGACCAAGAAGCGCGTAGAACGGAAGTTCATCATCAGCAACAGTGGCGCCAAGGCTCTCCACATCACAAGCATCACCCTGCCCGAGGGCTTCCTCCTCGACGGGAAGACAGCTATGACTGTGGATGCCCACAAGAGCGACACCATAGGCATCATCCTCGACAACACCACACCCGGCACCAAGCAGGGCATGGCCGTCTTCAAGATGGATGAGCTCAATGACTACCACCTCCACCTCAGCGGAACCGTCATCGACTCCGCCATGTGGTTCTCCGACTTTGAAGGCGGCTCCATTCCGCCGACCTTCAATGCAGGCGAAGGCTGGACCATCTCGTCGTGGCCGCTCAGCGCAGGTCTGGCCAACAACA
This sequence comes from uncultured Prevotella sp., assembly GCA_900318855.1. Classification (GTDB taxonomy): domain Bacteria; phylum Bacteroidota; class Bacteroidia; order Bacteroidales; family Bacteroidaceae; genus Prevotella. The sequence goes on along the minus strand of ONMG01000279.1, from coordinate 2,701 downwards.
GCCGCTGCGTGCAGGAGAGCGATGCCAGCGACAAAGCTCGACTGGTGACACCACCACTCAACGTGAAAGAGGGCGAGAGCTTCTCCTTCCTCGCCGGGAAGATAAGCCGCAGCTCCTATCTGAATGTTTACTACAGCAACGACGCCGCTCACTGGAGTCTCGTCAAGAGCATCAATGACAACGACACTACTGCTGCCGAGAATCATTTTAGCGATGAAGTTATCGGAGTGAGCTGGGACAGCAACTACGCACTGAAGACCTTCACTTTAACGGGAATCCCCGCCGGGAAGTGCTATCTGGCTTTCGAGGCCGGTGGCGTGCATCTCGACAACCTGTACGGATTCCATGAAGTGAAATTGGCACATAACATCCTGGTGGCAGCACTCACAGCCCCGACGACCGCAAGCGTCAACGAGGAGGTGACCATCAAGGCCACCATCAAGAATGCCAACGACAAGACCGAAAAGGCCGGCAGCTACACAGCACTGCTCACCATTGGCAACGAGACTCTTCCTGCTGAGGCCGTAGAGCTGATTCCCGGTGGCAGCAAGGACTACACCTTCAAGTTCACGCCTCATGCCAGCGGCAAGCTGCCCATCTTCTTCACCGTGAGCACCGAAGGCTATGAAGCCAAGAGTGCGGTCGACACGATGACTGTGAGCCCCGAGTCGACGACGACTCAGAAGCAAGTCGCCACTCCCAACGCCAACGCTTACGAGGCCGACGGAGTCATCAACCCCTACTACAAGAAGAGTCAGAGCGTGAGCGTCTACACCAAGGAGCAGATAGCACTGCCCAAGGGCACGCTCATCCATGGCATCACCTACAAGGGCTACTGCCCCGCTGATGTGACGAAGCCCTTGCAGCTCTACATCCGCAACACCAGTCACACGGCCATGAGTACGGACAGCGCCCTCATCGACATCGCCGACACAGCCAACTTCACCAAGGTCTACGACGGCGATTACACGATAAAGGCAGGAGGCTCCGGCGAGGCCGGCTATAGCAGCCATTCCATCACCAAGACGGCCGACCTCATCCGCGTGACTTTCGACAAGCCTTTTGTCTACGAGGGCAATGGCATTGAGATCGCAGCCAACACCACGGGTGATGACTGGAAGAACGTGACGTGGGAATTAGCCAACGACAACATGAAGGCTGCCGGGCGCCACAGTGACAGTACGCTGCCTTCTGTGTTCAAGGCTATCTCTCAGCCTGTCATCTATCTCGACATCGACATCATACCTACTAAGGTCAGTGGCACCATCACCTCGAAGAAGAACGGCTCTCCGCTCGAGGGTGTACGGGTCAAGATGGTGCACAACAATGTAGAATATGCCGATACGACAAAGGCCGACGGCAGCTATCAGCTCAGCATCATCCAGAATGGACTGAAGTATCAGCTGCAAGTCACTAAGGACGGCTACACTCCCTACTTCAAGGACAACATGTCTGTCGACTCTTCGATGACGCTCAACATCGCCCTGGCTGACGCCAATGGCTTCTACGTGCTGAGCAGCGTCAAGCCTGCCTCGGCAGTGGTCAACCACACCTACATGGCAACCGCTACAGCTATCAACACCGAAGCCACCGACATTGCAGCCAGTGACTATAAGGCTGCACTCTACTTCGACAGCGAGAAAGTGGCTGAGGCCGAGACCCCCGCAGTGAAGAAAGGCGCCAGGAGTGCTTACAACTTCAGCTTCACCCCGCACAAGGCCGGCAGCTTCAATGCCTATGTTACCTTCACCTATAAGGGAAGCACCACCTACAGCGACACCACCAAGGTGGACGTGAAGGAGGAATCCTCAACCATCGTGAAGCAGGTGAACGACAGCGTCAGCATGGGGAAGGGCGCACCGCTCCACCTCTATTATAAGCATTCGGAAAGCGAGCTCGTCTACACTGCCAAACAGTTAGGACTGAACAAGGGCTGCAAGATTTACAAGATTGTCTTCCGTGGCTATGCGTCGGACACCAAGCAAAGCAAGGCTCACTACACAGCCTACATCGAGAACACCACCGACACACTGCCTCAGTCGTATCAGAAGACGACGCTCCTGCCCGACACCGCTACGATGACGAAGATTGCCGATAAAGACTTCGACTTCGCTGTGAACCATGGCGACGGACGCAATCCGAGCGACATGATTACCCTCGACATTCCCAACGGCTTCGTCTATACCGGCAACAGCATCCGACTCGCCTTCCATCACGATGCCGACGACTACGTGCAAGTGTACTTTGTCAGCGATGACCAGGTGAGGGACAAGGCTGTCTACCGCGCCAAAGATGGAGGAGTCGACGGCGAAGACTTCGGGTATCTCTCGCATGGAGAACCGGTAGCTTACTTCACCGTGGAGAACAAGTCGACGGTGAGCGGTAAGATTGTCAATGCGTCCAACGAGCCGGTGGCTGACGCTCAGGTGAAGTTGCTCAGCGGCAACGTGCTCTACTCGGGCAAGACCAACAACGAGGGCAGCTACAGCATCAATGTGGCTCAAACGGCAAAGACCTATGACGTAGAGGTGAGCGCAGAGGGCTACAGGACAGTTCGCCACGAAGCAGCCATCAGCTTTGCCGACTCTTCGAATGTGGTGTTCAACGATACACTTCACGTCGACAGCATCACAGCCACGGGCGTTGTACTCGGCCAGGATGCCGACCTCTCCCTGCACAAGCTCTATCAGCCAGCGCCCCT
>ONMG01000327.1 GCA_900318855.1 uncultured Prevotella sp. | reverse complement strand
TACATACTCAACAGCCCGATTGAGGCAAGCAAGCTGCTCTTTCGGTGAGCCGTTGAAGTAATCCGTGCTATTGAAGTTGTGGAACATCTGAGCCAAGACATCGAGCTGGTCTTTAACAATCGTGATAGACTGCTCGACGCCTTCAAACTCATCGCTCTCAAAGTTGGTGTATTTCTTGAGGGCGAGATTCATGTTTTTCTTAATGCCGATGTAGTCCACGATCAAGCCCTTGTCCTTGCCGGTATAGACGCGGTTGACGCGGGAAATCGTCTGGATAAGGCTGTGCTGCTGGATGGGCTTGTCGATGTAGATTGTGTCGAGTGCCGGTACGTCGAAGCCGGTAAGCCACATATCAACAACGATGGCAATTTTGAAGTTTGATTTAACGTTCTTAAACTGACGGTCAAACTCCTTGCGATCATCCTTCGTTCCCAGCATTTCATAAAGCTCAGGCTCGTCATCTTTATTTCGCGTCATGATGAGCTTGATCTTCTCGATGGGTTTGAGTTCCTTTTTCTCTTTTTCCGTCAGTTGAACCCCGTCAGGGCAAACCTTTTTCTCTGCCCATTCCGGTCTCATTCCAACTATAATCTGATAAAAAGCGTATGCAATCTTGCGATTAGAGCAGACAAACATTGCTTTTCCTGCAACGGTAGCTCCTTCGGCAACGCGGGTCTCATAGTGGTTAATGAAGTCCTCCGCAACTGCGTGAAGTCGGTCAGGATCACCGATTATCGCATCAATATGAGCAACGGCCTTCTGGCTTTCCTCAATCTGATGCTCATTTGCGCCTTCAACAGCACAACGGTCATAATAATCTTCAATTTCCCGAACCTTTGCCTGATCAAGAGTGACCCGTGCAGCGCGTCCGTCGTAGACAAGGTTGACTGTGATACCGTCTTTAACCGCCTCTGTCATTGTGTAGGCATCGACAACCGGACCGAAGACTTCAATCGTGCCATCTACGGGCGTGCCGGTGAAACCGACATAGGTAGCATTGGGGAGAGAATCGTGTAGGTACTTTGCGAATCCATAGCTTCGCTCTACACCTTCGGCAGTGACCTTGACTTTCTGATCGAGGTTTATCTGACTACGGTGTGCTTCATCGGATATGCAGATCACATTCGCTCTATCCGTCAGAAGCTCCAAGTCCTCGGTGAACTTTTGGATGGTGGTCATGTACACCCCACCGCTTGTCCTGCCTTGAAGTTCCTGACGCAGTTTTTCGCGGGAATCAATGCTCACAACGGTTTCGTCACCAATGTACTTCTTGGATGCTACAAACTGCTTTGAGAGCTGGTCATCCAAATCCGTTCGGTCGGTAATAATCAGGATTGTAGGGCTATGGAAGAAGGTACTCTTCATAAGCATTCTTGTGAGGAAGAGCATAGTATAGCTTTTTCCGCAGCCTGTCGCGCCGAAGTATGTGCCGCCCTTGCCGTCCCCCTCCGGTCTGAGATGTGCCTTGATATTCTCAAACAGCTTGACCGCAGCAAAATACTGAGGATAGCGGCAGACGATTTTGAGGTCTTTGTCCGAGCTATCAGGGAAATAGACAAAATCCTTGATGACTGCCAAAAGCCGTTCTTTGCGGAACAGTCCGCTCACCATAGTTACAAGGGAATTGATGCCGTCCAATTCCTTATCGTCAGCTTCAATCTTTCTCCACGCATAGAAGAAGTCATACGGGGAGAAGAAGGAACCGTATTTATTATTTGCACCATCGCTTATGACGATGAAGGCGTTATACTTGAAGAGTTCAGGAATATCACGGCGATAACGCACGGTGAGCTGAGTATAGGCGTCCATGATCGTTGTATTTTCTTTGACTGCGCTCTTGAACTCAAGCACAACAACTGGAATGCCGTTGATGAATACAATCCCGTCCGGTATGCGTAGCTGGTTGTTGATGCCTTCAATTTCAAATTGGTTGACGATCTTGAACACGTTTTTCTCTGGCTCATCAAAGTCAATCAGCTCAATGTAAATGTCTTTCTTTGTGTGATCCTCACGGTTGAAGATGAAGCCGTCACAAATCATTTTGCAGACTGCTTTGTTTGCTTCGTAGATCGTACCGGAAATAGACCTCAGGCGAAGGATGATGCTATCAACTTCGCTTGGGGTAAGTCCCTCTGAGGCATACCTGTTCAGGAGGTATTTCCGCAGATCGTCGATAAGCAGAACCTCAGAGCGTTCACGGTGGATCTGCTCACCATTCAAATAGATATACCCTTCATCTTGAAACAAATCCATGATGGACATTTCAAGAGAATGCTCATTGAAGTTCGCCATTATCATTTCCCCCTAACTGCCTCTGCATTTCTGCTTCAAAGGCTTTTTCACTTTGCTGGAAGTCGTACTCCTGAT
>ONMG01000280.1 GCA_900318855.1 uncultured Prevotella sp. | reverse complement strand
GACTATTGAAAACGTAAGCCAAAGCATTCGCAATCAGCGACCTGTGGCCGAACCAATTATCACTCCCCCATCCTATCTTCCCATCCTGTCTCTCCTTCTACTCCCCTGCGACATGCCAATGGCCTTACCTTCGGTTCCGTGGGCGCAGGAACCAAGGTTGACCATATCCAAGTGAGCTACTCCAATGACGACTCCTACGAATGGTTCGGGGGTACGGTGAATTGCAAGTATCTCATCGCCTACAAGGGATGGGACGACGATTTCGACACCGACAACGGCTTCTCAGGCAAGGTGCAATTCGGCTTCAGCCTCAGAGACTCCCGCATTGCCGACAAATCACAAAGCAACGGATTCGAGAGCGACAACAACGCTGGTGGCAGTGCTGCTGAGCCCCTCACCAAGGCCACATTCTCTAACATGACCTTCTTCGGCCCTAAGACCTTCGATGCCAACTTCAAAAACGATGCAAGCTATATCACAGCCGACAAGATGAACCCCAACAATGGCTCATCGCTGGGCTTGTTCCAGGCTGCCATGCACATTCGCCGCAACTCCGCACTCAGCTGCTACAACAGTGTAGCCATAGGATGGCCTATCGGAATTATCCTTGACAACCAGAAGGGCAGCACACAGCAAAACGCCACCAACGGACTGCTGAAGCTCCACCACATCGTCTTCGCCGGCATGGACGTCGCGGGCTCAGACTTCGACAAGGTGTACAAGGACAACCTCTACCTCTACGCCACCAAGACTACTGACAACACAAAGCCTTCCTTCTCAAGCTCATTCTTCAAGGAGGCCATCAATGGCAATCACATCTTCGACGATTGGGCTGCGATGAAGCTCTCCGATCTGGCCTCCATCATTGCCGCCGGATTGAAGGATGCCACGCTGAGTGCCGACTTCACAGGACTGTCCGGCTTCGATGTAGTGAACTATGTAGGCTGCTTCTCGGGCACCAATGATAGTTGGGCATCCGGATGGACCAACTTCGATCCTGAAAACACCCAGTACTAATCTGTAAGGCCTTCGGGACGGTGACGCTGCCGGGGGCACAACCTGAGATAAGAAGGGAAACAAGGCTCCGCGCCTTGCTTCCCTTCTGCTGTAACTTCCCTATACCTATTATATATATAGGGACAAAGGGACTTCCACGGATGGAGCGACAAGCCGACTGACAAAGATTGACCCAGGTCAAAAGCCTCTTTGGGAAAAGCTGTCAATCTTTGACGTCAGTCAATAAAAAGGCGGATTTTGAGCCTAAGACTGTCAATTGTTTGCGCACACAGCCGAAAGGTATTACCTTTGCAGTGTCAATTAGAGAGAAAGAATAGAAACAAGCTCCAAAAGCTCACTGCTTACCCGCAAGGGTGGCAGGAAGGCTTGAGGAAGCAACCGTAAGTTTAACATTTAAAGAAAGGAAAAGTTATGGTAGTATCAATGTTGTTAATGGTTGTTGCCGCAGCAGTAGTCTACTCGGTAGTGAAGACCAACGAAATCATCACGGAGAACAAGTAACACCTGTTCCCCCTTTATCTGAAAGGGAAAGTATTTTTAATTACTGCATACAAGTGGTGGCGGACCGAAGAAATTCGGTTCGCCACCACTTTCGTTTCAGAGATAATGATTACCTTTGTAGCGTCAAGACATCATGCATATGAAGACTGTAAAGCCAAAGAAGAATCTCGGACAGCATTTCCTTACCGACCTCGGTATAGCACATCGCATAGCCGACACCGTGGATGCCTGCCCCGGACTGCCCATATTGGAGATAGGACCGGGCATGGGGGTGCTCACCCAGTTTCTCGCCCAGAAGCCACGCGAGCTGAAAGCTGTGGAAATCGACAGAGAGAGTGTGGTCTATCTGAATGAGCACTTTCCGAAGTTGCGCGACAACATCCTGGGCGACGACTTCCTGCGCATGGACCTAACCAAGGTCTTCGGTGGGCGTCCTTTCGTGCTCACAGGCAACTATCCCTACGACATCTCCTCGCAAATATTCTTCAAGATGCTCGACTACCGAGAACTCATCCCCTGCTGCACCGGCATGATTCAGCGCGAGGTGGCCCAGCGCCTGGCCTCGCCTCCCGGCAATAAAGCCTACGGCATCCTCTCGGTAATGATTCAGGCCTGGTACAACGTGGAGTATCTCTTCACAGTCGACGAGAACGTCTTCAATCCACCACCCAAAGTAAAGAGCGCTGTCATCCGCATGTCGCGCAACGAGCGCACCGACCTTGGCTGCGACGAAGCCCTCTTCCGACGGATTGTAAAGACAGTGTTCAACCAGCGCAGGAAGATGCTGCGCGTGAGTCTTCGCCAGCTCTTCACAGCCGCCACACAGCCACCACAGGACTTCTTTCAACAGGAGATGATGACCCTCAGGCCCGAGCAGCTGAGCGTGGACGACTTCATCTCGCTGACCAACAGCGTAAAAAAAATATGGGCAAAAGGTTGTCCCTCTCAAGGAGAATAAGTAAATTTGCCAAACACTACAAATACCCGATATTATGATCGACGTCAAATCAACTTTAAAGAATGCCGAGGAACGCATGCAGATGGCTACCATGTACCTCGAAGAGTCGTTGGCCCGCATACGCGCCGGAAGAGCCAACATAGCCATACTCGATTCCGTACGTGTCAACTCTTATGGAGCAAAGGTGCCGCTCAACCAAGTGGCCACGGTGACACTGCCCGACGCACGTACCATAGCCATTCGCCCCTGGGACCGAAAGACCATTAAGGAAATAGAAAAAGGTATTATGGACAGCGATGTGGGTATCACGCCGGAGAATAACGGAGAGATAATTCGACTGGCTCTGCCACAGCCCACTGAGGAGCGCCGACGTGAACTCGTGAAGCAGTGCAACAAGCTCGGCGAAAAGACCAAGGTGGAAGTGCGCAATGCCCGCACCGAGACCAAGGAGAAGCTGAAAAAGGCTATCAAGGACGGACTGTCGGAAGACAGCGAGAAGGATGCCGAGGAAGAGCTCCAGAAGATTCACGACAAGTATATCCGCCAAGTAGATCAGCTGCTCGAAGCCAAGCAGAAGGAAATCATGACCGTATAAATGGGCAACGTCGAATGGTGAAGACAAAACGGCCACCGCCGGCCCCTTCACCATTCGCGCCTGACTGATAGCTATGCATGGATTGGTAATCAAGAACACAGGAAGCTGGTACACGGTAAAGACCGATGACGGAAGACAGATAGAATCGAAGGTTAAAGGTAACTTCCGTCTCAAAGGCATACGGAGCACCAACCCGGTGGCAGTGGGCGATTATGTCGACATCACCGTTAATCCGGAAGGCACGGCGCTGATTACTGCCATCGACGACCGCAAGAACTACATCGTGAGGAAAAGCCAGAATCTCTCGAAGCAGAGCCACATCCTTGCAGCCAATCTCGACCAGGCCTTCCTCATGGTGACCGTGGCTCATCCTGAGACTGCCACTCAGTTCATCGACCGTTTCCTGGCTACGGCCGAAGCCTATAGCATACCGGCCGCGTTGCTGTTCAACAAGACCGACCTGCTCACCCCCGAGGAGAGGCATTACCAGGAGCTGATGGTGAATCTATACACCACCGTGGGCTATCCCTGCCTGCAAATATCAGCTCTCGATGCCGATGCCACGCGACGCGAGCTGGAGCCTCTGCTGGCCGGAAAAGTGACGCTGGTGAGCGGCAACAGCGGCGTGGGTAAGTCGACACTTATCAATTCACTCCTGCCCGGCGTACATCTGCGCACAGCGGATATCAGCAATGCCCACGACACAGGTATGCATACCACGACCTTCAGTGAGATGCTGCCACTGCCACAAGGTGGCTACATCATCGACACCCCGGGAATCAAGGGGTTCGGCTCTTTTGATATGGAGCCATCGGAGATATCAAGCTATTTCAAGGAAATCTTCCACTTCTCTAATCAATGCCGCTTCAGCAACTGCACCCATACCCACGAGCCGGGCTGTGCTGTGCGCAAGGCTGTGGAAGACCACTACATAGCCGAGAGCCGATATGCTTCCTACCTTTCCATGCTTGAAGACAAGGGAGAGGGAAAATACAGAGAAGCCTTCTAAGAAGCGGGCAGGCAGCACATCAATCCTTCAACCCCAATATCAGAATTGAGACATCCTCGCAATTACTGCATGTGTGAATTGCGGGCTATCCTAACATTGCATTCCTATTCTTCATACGTTCGCCTTTCAGGTAACAGCACTCATCAGCGAGACCCGTTGACATCACCTGTCCTCGATTTGGGCAGCTGAAGTCTTGCACCTGAACAGCGAGAAGTTCACACTGCCATAAGCACGATGCTCTACGAAGCTGGGCTCTTGGGCAAAATCGTTCTTGTGGCCATGCTCAAACACCAGCAGTCCGCCATCCTTAAGCAGTCCGCTGGAGAGAATCAGACCCGGCAACTCGGGCAGTTCGGGCAATGCATAAGGTGGGTCGGCGAAGACAAGGTCGAAGCGCTCGTGGCATTTTTTGATAAACCTGAAAGCGTCGCCCCGCACCAGCACATGGTTGTCAGCTCCAATCTTACTGACACACTGGCGGATGAAGGCCGCGTGGTCGCGGTCGGCCTCTACGCTGACCACACTTCCACACCCCCTTGACAGCAACTCCAACGAGATGGAGCCGGTGCCCGAGAAAAGGTCAAGGGCCTTGATGCCGTCGAAGTCGATGTAGCCGTTGAGCACGTTAAAGATGTTTTCCTTCGCGAAGTCTGTTGTAGGCCTCGCCTTGAACGTATGCGGGATGTCAAAGTGCCTGCCCTTATAGATACCAGTAATGATGCGCATAAAGAATCAGCTTTTTACAAATCGGGTAATGAGGTCGAAGGTGATGCCCTTGACCTGGGTGACAGGAGCCCTCAGAAACTCCGCACTCGCATGGATACGCTGCACATTCGGCAGATAGCGTTGCAAGAGCCGCATGAGCTCGTCCTCGTCGGGGATGTTGCCCGAGAGACAGAGCGCGTCGTGCCGAACCTGGAACGACAGCTGCTTCCACACATAGAGCAGGAAGAACACAGCGTCGTGGGGATTGCCCACCTCGAAGCGGTTATAGAAGCGAAAGCGGTTCTGGAGAAAGCAGAACACCTCAAGCACATTTTCATGAAAGTAGGCATAGAGCTTTCGCCCTGCACCCGAGAAGCTGCGCCGATGAAGGTAGGTCCAGACAGGAAGCATGAGCGGCTCCACGCGCAGGTCGCTGAAATGGTCGGCGAACACCTGGTGCAAGTCCTTATTTAAGGCAAACACAGCCACCGTGTTGAGATCGGGCAGCACCGTGTGAACCAGCATCTCGTTTTCCTTCTTGGTGAAGGCGTACTCATAGAGCGTAGCCACATCGTCATCAGCATACTCGTCAACAGGCAGCATCATGGGCTTAGCGTCGGTCATCACCAGCGCACGCTGATATCCCCGCTGAAGCAGCACCGAAGAGGTGAAGGCATCGCGGAGGTTGGCGGCTACCGAGATGCCGCTCTTCATAACATAAGGCTCAAAGAGCAGCTGCCCTTTGGCCGAAGGATCGGGCACGGCAAAAGCCAAGGTGCCCTGACTGACGCGAACGACCAGCCTCTGATGGATGTTGACGCTTTGGTTATTCCCAGTTTCCTGCATTGTTGTTAGGTGTTGTTATGTCGCCAAACTTTAGCCCGGGGAAGCTCCCCGAAGCATTGGCTTGCTGAATGAAATCGGCGACGCGGCCCGGATTGAGTCCGCGCAGATAGTCGCTGGCCATGGCACTGCACTCCATAAGGGGAATGGGGCGGTCACCATTCTCCGACACAGTGGTGGAGATACTGAACTTGCGTCCGCCCGACCAGGGAACATACTGCATGGAGTCTGCCAGCCGACCTTCGCCGACCAGCTGCTGCAACTCACCGCAGTAGGTGCCGTGCGCACGGAGGTAAGCCGTCTCGG